>JBJTUI010000243.1:0-10618 GCA_046080625.1 Elainella sp.
CTCCCGGTAGCTTGAAGGGCTAGACACCTGACGAATAGCCGAAAGTTTCAGGTCTGGGTCAAACGATCGCATCATGATTTACACGGGAGAGAGGGCATCAACGGCAGCAAAGCAGACATCTATCAGCGCGGCAGAACGGATAGGCCGATCAAAATGATACTGAGCGTAGTGGCGCAGCACCCGTTCCAGCGTTAGCCAGTTCTGCTGATGGGAAGGTGCCAGTTGCTCAGATCCGGTTTGAACAAGCGTCTGGATCAAATCGGGCTGTGTCAATTGTTGCAGTAAATCGAGGTCAATGGGCGTCAGCGGCAGCAAAAGATTCGGCGCTTTGGAGAGGGGTGGGGCAGAGGACTCTGCTGGCTCAGGCGCAGGCGGAGGCGATTCGCTGGTGCGGTAGGTGCCGCTGGCGGTGCGCAGGCGAGGCCGAGGTAGGGGCTGGTGCTCCACCTGGTCGAGCTGAACTACTCCTCCCGCCATGACGCTAAACCCAACCGGACCTTGGTCTGGCGTCAGGGGCCGCTGGGTAAGGCAGCAGGCGTGAAGCTGGGGCGTGAGTCCTGCCAGGGCCAGCAGATGGAACGCGGCGTGGGTCAGGCTGGCCAGGGTGGCGGCAGATGGCAGACTGGCAATCCGGCTCAGGTGTTCGCGCAGCAAACAGAGCAGTTCGGTCTGGGGATGGTCGCTCAAGGCCTGAAACAGCACCAGTTCAGCGAGGTATTGGGCTGCTGTCAGTTTAGCCAGATCCTGACTGAGGCCAGGAAAAGATTCGATGCTCTCTGCCTGGATAATCTTATCAATTGTGCGGCCCTTCGCCAGCAGCAGTTGATTGATCACAAACAGACTGGAACGCCCTCCCAGGCTAGATTTATGTTTCCGGGCTCCGGGAGCGGCAACGCGCATCAGCCCATATTCGTCGGTCAGCACGGTCAACAGGCGATCGGACTCCCCCAAGGGTGAACTCTTGAGGTTGATGCCAATAGCCTTGTAGGTGCCACTCATACAGTTGGAAACCAGTCGAAATCGATAGTCTTGACAAACTGCTGCTAAATTGCCGCTTCTTCTAGGGTATCGCGTTGACGAACGAGATCGGGGCCTCGCGACGTGCCCAGACGGGTCGCACCAGCCAGAATCAGCTCGATTGCCTGACTAAAGGATTGAATCCCCGCCGCTGCCTTGATCTGAATCTGGTCCTTGGCCACGGACTTGAGCAGCCGCACGTCGGCCACAGTTGCCGGACCACCCCAACCCGTATTGGTTTGGATAAAGCTGGCCCCCGCGTCGATACTAATTTCGACTGCTAGCTGCTTCTCTGAGTCGGTCAACAGGTAGGTTTCGAGCACGGCTTTGACCGGTATCCCCACCGCCTGACAGATTTCTGCCAGTTCCCGGTAGCTCTCGTCGGTCTGGCCCGATTTTAGCCAGCCCAGGTTCAGCATCACGTCCAGTTCAGCTGCGCCCGCCTCAACGGCTTCCTGGGCCTCATAGAGTTTGGTGGCCGGAGTGGTAGCCCCGGACGGATAGCCAATCACGGTGCAGACCTGGGTCGGCTTGCGGTGCAGCAGTTCGGCAGCCTGTCTGACATAAACCGGGTTGAGGCAAACTGCCGGGAAGTTAAACTGCTCTGCCTCCAGGCACCACTGCCGCACCTGCTCCGCTGTGGCCACGGGGGTCAGCAGCGAATGATCAATAAATTCAGCCAGGTCGATTTCTGAGTAGGTTTCAACCATAACCAGCCTTTGCACCTCTGTGCCGCAATCAGGTCGTAATCAGGTCGCAATCAGTCCTCGGTGCTGCTAAACGGCAACAGTCTTCAGCAGCCGAGTCCCCTGAACCTCTAGCCAGGTTTAACACAATCATCAGAATTCAACACCACCATAGGAAAAATCACTGGCACAAGTTGGTAAAACCGTGTCCCTTAACACAGCCTCCCCATGAGGTTGCGTTACCCTAGAGTCAGGACTTGTTCATTTTCGCAGCAGCAATTTTATTTACAACAGTTGAGTGAGAGTATCTATGGCGTCAGGTTTCTCTACGCAGCAGAATCAGTTTTCAGAAGATCTCATCTGGGATAACCTCAAGCAGGTGATTGCCGCTAGTTCTGGGTTTCAGCGCTGGTTGGCCGAACGCGCCCTAGCCAACACCCAGCTTCAGTCCCTCAGCATTGAACAACTCGTCAGTCGCTACCTGCGCGAAACCCTAGAAACCCTGGCCTACTAGACGATTGGGACAGTGGGTGTCTGGGAGATCGCAGCCTCACAAACCAATCTTTCTGGTTTCCGCATGCTTCTCATTGAGGCAGGCCGATTTGTAGCAACTCCCGCAGCCGGTCAACTGTGCCATCGCCCAGCGCCGAGTCGATATCGGACTGGACCTGGGCAAACCTCTGGTAGGTAGAAACGGCCCGACGCACATTGATATGCACCTTCTCGGTCGGGTAATTTTGCAGCACTTCCAGTAGGCTTAGCTGCTGGTCAACCGCTGAAGCAGCGATCGCGGTCCGCAGATTTTGGCGATTATCGCTGTCGGGCGCGTAGATGTAGCGGCCCAGTTCGTCTAAAACCAGGTCGCCTGCCGGACTGGCTAGAAACAGCTCCAGCCGTTTGGGGTTGGTGGCTGCCGTCTCGGTCAAAATCCGCTGGAACTGCTCGGGTTGCTGATCCGCCAAGCGCAGATAGCGCCTGATTCGGCCTTTGGCTTCGCCCGTTTCAGCAAATTGATTCAGGTCGGCAACCGGCACTGAGCCGCGAAAAATTCCGTAGCGCAGCACCACGGTTTCAGCGGCTTCCGCCCTAGTCGCTAGACCGATCAGGCCCGACAAAATCAAGGCGAGTCCCAGCGGAGCCCACCGCAACCGGAAGCCGGACTGGTTCGATTGAAAGAGGCCCAGTTTGAAGAAAGCTGCCTGTCGCATCAGCATGAATCAGCAGCCTGAGAGAAACCAAGGTCCTGCTGCTGTACAGCTACTCTATCGCACTGCCGCCCGCAGTCGCCTCTTCAAATCATGTCAGTCAACCTGTGAGTCAATCACGTAGATCAAGTTGCATAGAATCAGGGGGAGACTCTCAAGGGGTAGCAATCCTCTGAGATATTTGAACAGGGCAAGCTTGGATAATGCCATCTCGGCCAGTGCAAGAGGCACAAACGAGTCAGTCGGAGAGAAACAGCTTGGTCAAAAAAGCAGACATCGGCAGCAAACGCCTGATCAGTTTGGCCCCTACCGCCTGGGCGCAGTGGGTGACGCAGCAGTCCGATGTCGTGGCCCAGCAAATCCTCGGCTCCGAGTTCCAGTGGATTAGTCGCGAAAACGATGTGCTGGTCCAAGCCAGCAGCCCCACCCAGGGCGAGTTCCTGATCCTCAACGAACTCCAGTTGCGCTACAGTGCCAAGCTGCCTATGAGAATGCGAGCTTATGCCGCTTTAGCCGAGGAGAAGTATGGTCTGCCGGTCTACCCGGTTTTGGTCAACATCCTGCCGCCTGCTGCCACAGTGGCAATTGTTGATTGCTACCAGTCCAGCTTCATGGGTCTGGAGGTCAGGCAGGACTACCGGGTGATCAACCTCTGGGAAGTTGAGGCGGTGGTCGTGTTTGAGCGTTCCTTGACGGCGCTGTTGCCCTTTGTGCCCATCCTGAAGCAAGGTGGAGAGGTGGCAGTCGTGCAGCGGGCCTTGACGGAATTGCGGCAAGACGAGCAGCTAGTAGAGTTGGAAGCATTGCTGGGTTTCTTTGCTAGCTTTGTATTGGACAGTCAAGTTGTGCAGCAAATCATGAGGTGGGACATGGCAGTACTGCGAGAGTCACCCTGGTATCAAGAGATTCTGCAAGAGGGCGAAAAGCGAGGACGACAAGAAGGACAACGAGAAGGACGACAAGAAGGACGACAGTCGTTGATCCTTAGGCAGCTAATTCGCCGTGTGGGTGAGCTGTCACCAGACCTCACAACCCAGGTTCAGTCCCTCAGCTTAGAACAGCTCGAAGCCCTAGGCGAAGCCCTGCTCGACTTCACAGAGATCAGCAACTTGGAGAACTGGCTAGCCACCCCGCCCGGTGCTCAGTCGAGGGAATGAGCGTCAGTCAAAAGCAGCCCAACTGACACCCCTCATCCTCCCCTAGGGCACCAGAATTACATCCCCATTGACGCCGTTGACGATGTCCATGAAGCCGCTGCTTTTGCCAATCAGGTTAATAATGCTGCCGCTGAGGCCTGCCGAGTTGCCGCTGATGGTGGTGAAACTAGCCCCGTGGCCAAAGATGTTCAATCTGCTGCTGACGGTCAGCTCAGAACCGCCCAAGATGATGGTGCCGTTGATGCCAAAGAAGATGTTATCGGTACCGTCGAGAGCGTTAGCGGTGTTGATCGCTTCTCAGAGGCTAATCACGCCATCGCTGCCGTATGAAACCAGATGAACCGTACTGATGTTAAACCGGTTGGCGAGGACTTGCGTGATCTGGTCAATGGGAAGAATCGAGCAGATGTACTTCGGTATCGGACTGAAACTGGGAGATCAGAAACTCTGGGTTGGCCACACCGGCATCGACAAAAGCCAGCGCTGTGGGACGGGCAGACAGTGAACTCAAGGCCAGGGAAGTATTGGATATGGAGAACCTCTTGGGTCAAGGGATGGAACTCGAACGACCGATCTGCAAGCCAGGGAAAAGCGGCTCAGAAATCAGGGAGTTTGCGTCGCATCAGACCCACAGGCGCAGGCACCAACCCCTTGTAGGTGGTAGAACAACAGCAGGGCAAGGCCATGCCAATCCTCTGGCTGTGATTGTTGAAACGTAGTCTCCTACAACCACAGAATTTACACAATCGAAGTTTAGGGTTTTAAGCAAAAAGTTAGCAGATGGATGGTGTGCAACTTGCTCAGCCCTCACCCGCAGGAGAGGGAGCAGAAATTCAAAAGCCCTCTGGTTTAGTTCTGGTTCAGCTAGGAATTGATGATCGGCAGGTTAATTACGTAGCGGTTGGGGCCAGAGGCGGCGGTAAACACCTTGATATAGAAAGTATTTTTGCTGAGCGAGTTGCTGTAGATGAAAGCAGTTCCTGGGGCCACTGTTGTCTGGCTACCCTGGAGCGTTTTCCCCTGACGGTTGAGCAGCGCAATCGAGATCGGAGCCGAGGACAGATTGCACAGTTCGCAGCTAATCAGCAGGCCGTCGGCTTGAAAGGTGTTGGGTGAGTCCTTGTCAAACAGGCGGTAGAAATCAGGGTCGGTGCGGCTGGTGCTGTCGCGCAGAGAACGAGCCGTGCCGGGCACCATTAGCCCCTGGAGGTAGGGTCGGGCTGAGGTTGCTTTGCCGAGGCTGTTGCCACCCCGGTCTGACCTAACCCTGCTGGGTTGCTCCCCAGCTCGACCGGCAGTTCGGCTGAAAGATAGCTCTGGTGAGGCCCAGCCCCACTGACGGGATTGGGGTAATCTAACCGCCGAGTTCTGGCGCAACTCAGCGTGGGCCGGTGGAAAAGTATCAGATGGGGAACGGTTCATGGCGCCACTCTATAAAGGTTTCTACCTAAAGAATTTTAGGCTAGATTTTTGAAGTGTTGCCGAACTTTGCCTAAAGTTTTTTAGGAAAGGCGGTAGACTCTGTTAAGCTGCAATCAAGCAGGGGCAACTTCCTGCCTCAGAATGCCCGGATGAACCGCCCCCTTGGTGAACTGGAGTTATCCCCAGGAGCCCAGCCCCAAGAGTCCAGCCTCTTCAACCGCCTAGGTCTGCCCAACCATGTCTACCAAAATTGCCGCGCTGCGCGAAGCAGCCCATTTGACCCAGCGCCAGCTCGCCGACCGGGTGGGCGTCACCGAAACCACAATCGCTAACTGGGAGCAGGGCCGCAGTGGCCTCGACTGGATCAGCCGTCTGGCCCACCTCTGCCGCGCCCTCGACTGTCGCCTGGAGGCGTTGATTCAGGTAAGCGAAACCGGCCTGCGCTGCCAGATCCCCCAACTGCGCGAAGCAGCCCATTTGACCCAGCGCCAGCTCGCCGACCGGGTAGGCGTCACCGAAACCACAATCGCCAACTGGGAGCGCGGACGCAGCGGCCTCGACTGGATTGAACGGCTGATCCGGCTTTGCTGGGCGCTCGACTGCCAGATCGCCGATTTGGTCGAGCTCTCGGCCCCGACACCCTCCTCGACTCGCCCTTCTCTAGTAGACCTGCTGGGTCAGGGGAGCAATCTGGCGGCAAACAGGCCACACCCCGAAACCAGCCAAACCTCGGGCTGAGAGGCAGCACATGTTGATCCAGCTAGACGGCAGACTGCTCTGGCAAATTCTGGTAGAAGCAGACCCGATTGCCTTGCAGGCTCTGGATGAGCTGCTGCTGATCCTGGCTGGTGATGTAGGGCTAGCGATGCAGACGCCCGTTGCGGCCTGTTGTACCGAGGCAGACTGGCTGCGGGCTCAAATTCGCAGCCACTACCCGTTTGACCTGGCCGAGGAGCTGTTGCTGCGGCTGGATGGGATTCGCTTTGAAGCTGCCGAGGCCCACGAGCGGGTCTACGCCACCCTGACTGAAGCGAGCAGCCTGGCCGAATTTTTGGAGCTCTATCACACGATTTGCAGTCTGGAGCTGCTCTACAAGGGTCTGGCTGAGTCGAACCGATCAGGGCTCCAGGGACAGCTAGGCACGAATGGGTTCCAGGAGAGCCAGGAAGCCCAGGAGGCCACAGCATATCATTTCACCAAACCCCAGGCCCGCGTTCTGCTCGTGAGTCTGGCTCTGCTGCTGGCCCTGTTGCCCCACTGGACAAGGCTGCAAGAGGTGAGCTTGGCCCAGGCCGCAAACCTAGATGCCGCAAACCCGGATGCCGCCGACCCGTCTCCTACGAACCCGTCTCCTGCAAACCTGCTGGTCGAGATTCGCCAATCTGCCCGACAATGGCTCCAGCTTGCCCTTGGCCCCGACAGCCCGCCCAGCTCCCCAGCGCCTCCAGTCACCACAGCCCGCAGCCAAAGCGGAGAGAATCAGCTTTCTAAGCATCAAAATGGCGAATTCCAGCATCCGAGAGCCAAGCCGTTTGGGTCTGGGTCGATGGTTCCCCAGCCGACACCTGATTTAGCTGTTGGGCGTTCAGCACCCGTAGGCCAGCTATCGCCGCTGATTCATGTTTTAGGTGAGGATCTCCTCGCCCGCACTGCTCAGAACACCGATCTGGCCACCCGGTCTGGTAAACCCCAGGAGGATTCGGCCTCTTCTGAACCATCTGTCCCTTCAGCCCCTGCTGAAACTCCCTCCCAAGTCGCGGATGGCCCCGAGCGGGGAAAGTCCCAAACGCCCCGGCCCGTTCTGCCTGCGGCTGAGGCGGCTCCAGCTACTCCAGTTCAGCCCGATCCAGTGCAACCCGATCCAGTGCAACCCGACCTGCTGCCAGCAAAAAACCTAGATCAGCTGCCGGAGCCGCCTCAACCCGTCACGCCCAGTTCGCCTAGTCAATTGGCCGACAGTCGGCCCAGTCTCCCATCTAGCAGCCCATCCGGTGATTCAGCCAGCCCCGACCTGACGATCGCTCAGCGGAATCTCGGCCCGAGCGATCCGCTGTTGGGCGCTGTGGCTCAGACTGGCCCTCTGACTGGAAACGATCCGCTGCTGAGCAGTGCAGCAGCTGTGGGAGTCAGACAGACTGGTGTAGCAAATCAAGCTGGTGGAGAAACCGGACTGCCGGTCTGGACGCAGCTTGCGGAGAGCGAATCGGTGTTGAAGCGATCTGGTCTGCTGCAATTGGGAACCGCATCAGGGGAAACGGCATCCCTGGCTTGGTCTCTGTTCCTATCTCCAGCCTTGCCACAGGTCGAGTCCCGGTTCACGCCCCGATTCGGCTCTCAGCCTGGGGGGATTTCCAACCAGACCGGGGGAGTTCTGAGTCTGGCCTAAATTTCGTGCATTGGGTCTGGCTTTTACCGGTCTTCGATCAGCAGTTCCTTGAAGCCGGTCGTGGGATCGGGCTCGCGCCGGAAGCGAGATTGGGGCAGCAGGCCAATCACCAGCTCGGCGGTAGTATAGATCAGGCTGCCGGTCAGCAGGTGGCCGCCCAGGGTTTGGCCCGTCTGGTCGGCAAAGGCGATATGGTAGTGGGAACCATGCACCGACAGCATGCCAGTCAGCGAGACGATTTCAAAACGGCCCTGGTAGACCGTGCCTGTGGGCTGGTTAGCCAACCGAATCGTCGCCTGGGTCAGGCTGCCCACGCAGGTGACAATGCAGGCTGCTTCCAGCTGGTGCTGGTGGATGTAGCGCTCTAGCTCCAGGCGCAGATCTTGCTGAGGCTGGAGGCGCAAGGCAACCGCTTGCAGAGTTTGAAATGGCATGGCTGGGATTAAATCTGGCTGAGATTGAATATGGCTAGATTGAAGCGGTTCAAGAATGCTTCTATGCTCGTGCTTATATCCTAAAGTCGTATCTTAAAGTCAGATTTTAGGGTGAGAGCTCTTAATCTACCTGTCTTGATCCCAATGCTTCAAATCTAACCGTTTTAATCTAACCGTCTATGGTTGTGCGTCGCTGGCTGTCCAGGCTACTTTTGGGACTGCTCGTGGGTTTGATCGCGATTGCTGGAGCGGGATGCAGCTTCAATGGGCTCAGAACCCAGGCTGCCAGCGGTTCCCAGCTGGTCTTGAGTACGCTGCAAGATCCCAAAACCTTCAACTATGCCCTGAACCAGGAGTTTCCCAGTATTTTCCTATTTTGCTTTCGGGGGTTGACTCGCGAAGAGGGCACCACGGGTACCTATCAGCCTGACCTGGCCGAGTCCTGGCAGATCTCGCCTGACCAGAAGCGAATCACGTTTACGCTCAGGGCCGGGTTAAAGTGGTCGGACGGCGTACCTCTGACCGCAGACGATGTGGTGTTCACCTACCGGGACGTGATTTTCAACCCCAAAATTCCAGCCGAGTCCCAGGAAGCCCTGCGGCTGGGCGACAATCGGGCGCTGCCGCAGGTGATCAAGCTGGACGACCGCCGGGTTGAGTTTGGGCTGGCCGAACCGTTTGCCCCGTTTCTAGCCGCCACCTCTGGCCCCCCCACAGATATTGTGATCCTGCCGAAACACAAGCTCGAACAGTCGGTTCAAAGTTTAGACGCCAACGGTAACCCGCTGTTTTTGTCCCGCTGGGGCACCGACACCGATCCCAAAGAAATCGTCGTCAACGGCCCCTACCTGATCGAGCAATACCGACCGGGCGAGCGCGTGATTTTTCGCCGCAATCCCTACTATTGGGGCAACAGCCTCCAGCCCCTCCGACCCGCTGTGGACCGCATTGTCTGGCAGATCGCCGAATCGACCGACACCCAGCTGCTAGCCTTTCGCTCGGGCGACCTAGACGTGATGGGGGACGTGCGTCCGCTGCGGCCCGAATATTTTGAGCTGTTGAAGCGGGAAGAACGGCGCGGTAGATTCACGGTCTATAACGGTGGCCCTTGGTCGGGCACAACATTTATGATGTTCAACCTCAACCAGGCCCAGACCGCCGAAGGCAAGCCGGTAGTAGACCCGATTAAATCCCGCTGGTTCAATAGGCTGGCGTTTCGGCAGGCCGTAGCCCACGCCATCGATCGGCCCCGCTTGATCAACAACATCTACCGGGGAATCAGCCAGCCCCAGAACTCGCCGATTTCGGTCCAGAGCCCCTACTACCTGAAAACGGGCCTGCCGATCTACGACTACGATCTGGCCAAGGCCAAGTCACTTTTGACCTCAGCCGGATTCCAATATGCCGCTAGCGGCGAACTGCTGGACGCGGAGGGCAACCGGGTCGAGTTCACGCTCAACACCAACGCGGGCAACAAAATCCGGGAGGCGATCGGCACCCAGATCCGGGAAGACCTGGCCAAAATTGGCATTCAGGTCAACTTCAGCCCGATCAGCTTCAATACCCTGATTACCAAAGTCAGCGACACCCGCGACTGGGATGCGGTGCTAATTGGCTTCACGGGCGGCGTCGAGCCCCATGGCGGCGTCAATCTTTGGGCCAGCAACGGCAGTTCCCATATGTTCAATCTGGGGCAACAGCCCAGCCAGCCGCCGCTGAAGAACTGGGTGGTTTCCGACTGGGAGCGCAGATCGATCAGCTGCTCAAGGCCGGAGCCAGACCGTTTGACCCGGCCCAGCGCAAACCCTTCTACGATCAGTTTCAAATTCTGGTGCAGGAACAACTGCCGGTGATTCACCTGGTGCAGGAAATTGCCCTGATGGCCGTGCGCGACCACGTGACCGGTCTGGAATACAACGGGCTGCCGAGCTGGGGACTGTGGAACATCGAAGAACTAGAGGTAGATCGGCCCTAGAGCGGTTCGCCACCAACCTGGCTGTGCCGATCAGAGGCTTATGGCTTAACCGTCGCCAGCTAAACCCGCAGTTTGGCCAACCGTCCCCTAAAATGACCTGTAGATCCGCTGACTGCCAGCCGCTCTTCCTGCCCTGTTACTCTGCTCCCCTGCCGCTCCGCCCCCCTGCCGCTCCAACCCTCTGCCGCCCTAACCAACCGTGACCCAACCCGAAGCTTTACGCGACCTCCTGAATGCTGTAGCGCTGGGCCAAGTCAGCCCAGAACTGGCGCTCGACAAGCTCAAGCATTTTGACTACGAGCCGGTTGGAGACTTTGCCAACGTTGACCACCACCG
>JBJTUI010000244.1:0-3583 GCA_046080625.1 Elainella sp.
CTCCACTGGGCCAGCTGGCTATTCCAGAAGAGGACGCGGTAGCTGGCATCGAGCACACAGGCTCCTAGCGGCAGCGAATCCAGCAGGTAATAGGTCTGTTCGGCCCTTTGCAACTGATCCATCGATCCAATATCAACCCAGCGAATTGAGGGGAACTACGAGGTGGGGCGCAACACTGTGGAACATCATTCGCAGCCCAGAGAACCTGCTTAAGAATCAGGGCGATCATCGGGCTGAGGATCTGCAGCGGCTATCTGCCAAATCTTCACTCGTCAGCCGTGGCGATTTAAACAGGCGCATTAGTGACGTTCAATTCCCAGAATTCCACAAAATAGCAAAAAAATCCCCCGCAGATTGAATGCAGGGGAAAAGCGATGCCCGAAAAAGGGCTATCAGGGAAAGCAGGCCAGGGTTCGCAGCCAGTCCTGCCAGTTCTGAAAGGCCCGATGGCCCAGTAGATTGGCCCAGTAGATTGGCCCAGTAGATTGACCCAGTAGATTGACCCAGTAGGGTGGCCCAATACAGTGGTCCAATAGAGTGACCGAGTAGGGTGGCCCAGCAGGGTGGCCCAGCAGATCGTCCTTGTTTCGCGGAGTGCAGGGGCTAAGCAACCCAGATCCCCTTCCCTTCACAGCAAACGGGGCAGACGCTACTAAACCGCTGTGGGCAGGTCAAGGGCAACAAAATCCCGCTGTCTCAGGACATCTGGCGCAACGTTGCGCAGGACAGCCAGCTGATCTCCGCCGCGCACAGTGATCAAGGTACCGCTGCTGGCCGTCTCAAACCGGAGCCGATTGAAACGCACCCCCTCTGGCAGGCCCAGCCGGTCGGTGCCCCGGCGGAAATCGCGGATCACATCGGTGCCCCGGCCCACCTCCAGCGCGAAGATGTCTGCACCGTCGCCGCCGATCAGCGTATCGCTGGCCGCACCCGAAAGCAGCGTATCGTCGTCCCCAAAGCCGCGCAGCGTATCCACACCCTTGCCGCCGCGCAGCAGGTCATTCCCCAGGGAGCCCGCCAGCGCATCGCGACCCACCCCGCCAATCAGCTCGTCGTTACCGTTGCGGCCTGAAAGCGTATCGTCGCCGCCAAAACCCAGCAGCGTGTCGCTCCCGCTCGTGCCTTGCAGCGCATCGTCGCTGGTAGTGCCCCTGACTTCCCGTCCGCCTGACAGCACCGCATCGGCCCTGGCACTGAGGTTCTGGATACGGGTGTCCTGGGCGGCAGGACCGTCTGCTTCCTGGAAAGAGCCGACTTCGGCCAGGTATTCGGCCAGGGCATCCTGTTCAGTTCCCGGAGCGGCGAAACTGAAGCGACCGGCAGGCAGGTTAACCGGGCCATCGATCCGCCCGTTGCGGTTCAGATCCGTATTAGCAGGTTCGCCCGTCAGGTCAATCCGATTCGCCAGGGTGGGGTTTTCGCGAATAAACCGGAAAAACGGGTAGCCGTCTCCGCCCGCCGTCTGGGTCGTTCCGGCCAGGAAGTTGAGCGTCACCATCCGGAACGTCCGGTTCGGATCGCCCACAACCGCGCCGTTTTCCACCACCGTATCGACGATCTGATCCCTGTCGTTGAGCACCGCCAGAGAGCGAACCCGCTGGCCCGCCGTCGTCACCGTACCGTCGTTGGCCAGCACCTGGGCCGGGCGCGTCGCGTCAAAGCTAAACCGCAGCCCGCCCACCTGGGGGAAAGCACCGGGCGTGGCCCCGGCCCGCACCCCGGCCACACCGTTTTCCAGCAGTTCCTTGAGCTGGCTGGCCGTCACAGTGATCAGCGTCAGCGTGTTGTTAAACCGCAGGGAATTCTCGATATCGAGCTGCGACACATCCCCCACCCGCTTGTTGGGAGCCAAGGGATTGGGCTGGGGCGGCAGCTTCTGCACCTGACCCGAACCCGTCGCCCCGCCGCTGCCAGACACCTGCCCGATGTTGTCGCGAATCCCGCCGCCGTTTTTCAGCGAAATCACCACGCTGGGATCGACCGATTTAACGTAGTCGAGGTTGGCGTCAGCAGTCAGGTTGCCCAGGTTGGTTTCCTCCGTGCGCACATCGCTGCGGGTGCCGTTCAGGAAAAACTGGGTGTTGCCCGTGATCGTGTTGTCCTTGCTGGAAATCACTCGCCGCAGACCGTCCGAGATCGCCACCACATTCGCATTTGCCCGGTCGCGCGGGTTGACATCGCTGCCGTAGACCCGATCCACCCCGGCTTCATCGGCAGCAAAGGCTCCGTTCACTACATCGTTCAGGCTGGCCAGATTCAGCAATCCCTGATCGTTAAACTCCACCACTAACCGACCCAGATAGCGGTAGTTCGCGTCAGTGTTCAGCACCAGCACATCCTGGTTGTTCGCGTCCTTGCGCAGAATTGGATAGCCCTGAACCGGAGGGTTGCCCCCATCGGTGCGTGCCACGTCGTTACTGTCGAGCAGCGGCGTGTGGGAGCCTCCGGCAATGATGATATCGACATTGCGCAGGCGCGGAGCCAGCTCATCTCGCTCGATATTGAGCTGCTGCATGTGGGCCAGCAGAATCACCTTATTGATCCCTGCTGTAGTCAGCCCATCCACCGTCTGCTGGATTTCAGCCGCCAGAGCCGCATAGTCTGTCGCATTGGCCGGAGAAACGCCCACCGTACCGGGAGAAGAAATGCTGCGCAGCGTCGGCGTGGTTGCGCCCACAATTCCCACCCGTTCGCCGTTCGCCAGCGTGATCACCGTGCTCTTGGCCAGCTTGCCGCGAATTGAACTGGCCTCTGCTGTCGTCGGGTTGGCCGCCACTTCGGTCGAGAGGTTTTCGTCCGGAGCAAAGTTGAGGTTGGTGCTGAGGTAGGGAAAGCTCGTGCCCGGATTACCGCTGCCCGTCCGCAGCAGATCCCGCACCTGGCGAGTGCCGAGGTCAAATTCGTGGTTGCCCAGGGCCGAAGCCTGCACCCCAATCGCATTCAAGATCCCGATGTCGGCCCGACCAATCACAGGCGTTGAAGAACTGGGCAAGCCGCCTACCCCATTCAAGCTCGGATCGCTGGAGGCATTGAAGAACGGTCCCGGCAGGTAATTATCGCCAGAAGACAGCACCAGCGTGTTGGCTACCGCATCTGCAGAGATGGCAAAAGCGCCCGTGGTGCCGGTAGCCGGATTGCGGAAAAAATTGACCAGAGCCGAAAACCGAATCGCGTCATCGAGGGCTGGAATACCCGCCTCGAAGTCAGAGGCGTGGAGCAGCTGAAGGGTGGTAGGCATGGCTGATACCTGGTAGGCGAGACTGTAACGTAGATCCACCTAAAGCTCTCACAGGGACATTAAGTAGTCCTGATCCTGGCATTAAGGCCAAGTGAATCACGCTTAACCTTAGTTCCCGGCTCCAGATGGGGAGAAAGCCAGACTGCCTGGCTCAAACGCCGACTGCGCTAAACGTTACAATGAAAAGGCATTGATTGGGCTGCCCGTCCTGAACTCCACCGAATTTCAACCTGAATTCCCACCGAAATTGATTCAAGCCGAAACCCTCGAACTTCTAGAATGGTCGCGGTTGTGCCAGCACCTCGCCACATTTGCTGCCACCAAACTGGGCAAAACTGCGGCCAG
>JBJTUI010000245.1:0-5993 GCA_046080625.1 Elainella sp.
TTATGGTGAAATCATTCGATGATAAGTTTGGAACATTCGTCCCTGCGGCTGAGCGGGGCTGGAACCGGGTTCAAGCAGGCGACTCGACAGACTCTACGATCAATCTCCGCCGCCAAAACGCCGACTATCAGCTCGAAAAAGGGCTAGAACTCTATCAGATCCGTAGCTTTCAGGAAGCGATCAAATCCCTGCAAAAGGCGCTCAGCCTCTACCGCAGCATCCAGGATTTGCCCGGAGAAGGGCGGGCGCTGGGCGCGCTGGGCGTGCTCTACTACGCGCTGGCTAACTATCCTGAAGCAATTGCCTGTTCCCACCAAAGTCTGGCCATTTCCCGGCAAGTGCTAGATCGACTGACCGAGCGCCAAACCCTGGCGAATCTGGGCAACGCCTATCGGCATCTGGAAGACTACAACCGCTCGGTGGAATACAACCAGCAGAGTTTGACTGTGGCCCAGACCATCGAAGACCACCGGGGCGAAATGGCCGCCCTCAATAACCTGGGCATGACCTACAAGGCCATGGGCGACACCCTGCACGCGATCCACTGCTACCAGCGCGCCCTGATGATTGCCCGCAGCCTGCGCGACCTGACCACCGAGGGGCAGGTATTGCGCAACCTGGGCAACGCCTACCACGCTATGGCCAACTATTCCCAGACCGTTTTCTGCTACGAGCAGCTCTTGACTATCGTGCGCCAGCTGCCCGGTCGCGAATCGGAAATGCAGGTGTTGAAAAACCTGGCCAGCGCCTGCTACACCCTGGGCGACAACGCTAAAGCCATCGCCTACCAAGAGCAGCGCCTCGCCCTCGCCCGAGCCCAGCAGGACCACCAGACCGAAGTCCAAATTCTGGAAAATCTGGCCACCACCTACGACGGGTTGGGCCGTCACCAGCAGGCGATTTTCTACTACGAGCAGCATCTCCAGGCCGTGCGCAACCTGGCAGACCCCCTGCTAGAGCAGCAGTCGTTCGACATGCTGAAAACCGCCTGCTATGCGGTCGGCGATTTCGCCCGAATCAACCAATATTCGACCCAGCGTTCTGCCTGATATAGCCATAGTCCCTCTGGTTAGGACGGGGTGCAGGGGTAGAACCCCTAGCTGGGGGCGCAGCCCCCATACCCCCTTCTGTCCTAAGCTGAGTGCGTAGCGCTATACCAATTTTCTATGAGTCTACCGAGAAAGAGGGGTGTGGGGACTCCGGCCCCTTGAACCCCATTTATTTTGTGCAGCTTCAAAAAGAATTGGTATCAGCTGCAATTTAGCTGAGCGATTTGACAAAGCTGGTCAGCCGGTCCATGCCGCGCCGGATGCTGTCGCTGTCGGTGGCGTAGGACAACCGGATGCAGTCGTCTGCGCCAAAGGCCACCCCCGGCACTGTGGCGACATGGTGCTGTTCCAGCAGCTTGCTGCAAAAGTCGAGCGAGCTGACGCCTAGATTGCCAATATTGGGCAGTACGTAAAAAGCGCCGTCTGGTTTGGGACAGGTGATGCCCGGCAGAGCGTCCAGGTATTCCAGAACAATTTGCCGCCGCTCGATAAAAGCTTGCAGCATTTCGGTGAGGCAGTCCTGGGAGCCTTCGTAGGCGGCAATTGCGCCATATTGGGCAAAGGTGCAGACATTGGAGGTGCTGTGGCCCTGCACCAGGGTTGCCGCCTTGATGATCGGCAGGGGAGCCGCCAGAAAGCCGACCCGCCAACCCGTCATGGCGTATGTCTTGGCAAAGCCGCTGCTGACGATCGTCCGTTCAAACATCTCGGGGCTGACCGAGCCAATACTGAGATGTTCGGCCCCGTCATAGAGCCACTTTTCGTAGATCTCATCGGCCACCACCCAAATATCGCGAGCTACCGCCACCTCGGCCAAGGCCCGCACCTCATCGGGGCTGTAAACCATGCCGGTGGGATTGGAGGGCGAGTTGAACACAAACAGCTTGGTCTGGGGAGTTATCGCGGCCTCAAGCTGGGCAGGCGTGATCTTATAGCCAGTTTCGAACCGGGTCGGCACAATTACCGGCGTTCCGCCCGCCAGCTTCACCATTTCCGGGTAGCTGACCCAGTAGGGAGCCGGAATGATCACCTCGTCTCCCGGTTCAATCGTGGCCAGCATCAGATTAAACAGGGAATGTTTGCCGCCGTTGGTCACCAGAATATTTTCGGTCCCATAGCAGAGGTTATTGTCGCGCTGGAGCTTTTGGGCAATCACCTCCCGCAGCAGGGGCTCGCCCGCCGCCGGACCATAGCGAGTCTTGCCCTGCTCGATCGCCGCTTCGGCAGCAGCCCGGATATGGGCCGGAGTATCAAAATCGGGCTCGCCCACGCTGAAGCTGATCACATCCATGCCCTCGCGCTTCATGGCCTTGGCTTTGGCGTCAATTGCCAAGGTCATAGACGGAGTCACTTGCGTCACGCGGGCTGCCAATTTCATACTGATCACCAGTTTCAGAGAGAGATTTAGGGACGAAAAACTGCAAAGCATTCAGCGTCACTCGATCAACTAACTTACCGCATCGCCGAGAAGGCTGCGGGCGAATGTTAGATAATCCTCACAATCAAATCCTCACCATCAGCCGTTTCCCGCTTGGAGCATCGACCCGTGAAAATCAGCGCCGTGTTTGTCGCCCTCGCTGCCCAAAATGATCAGCCGCTCGTGGCCTTCTACCAAGCCCTGTTTGACCAACCGCCCGCCCTCTGGCAACCCGGTCGCTACGCCGAATTTGCGTTACCCGGCCTGAAACTGGGCATCTTCTGCCCCAAACCCGCCCACCAGCCCGAATTTTTTGACCCCAGCCGCGATCCGCAAGCCCCAAACCAAGCGGGACGCGGCAGCCTCAGCCTCTGTTTAGAAGTCGAGTCTCTAGAAGCCGCGATTGAGCGACTCAACGCCATCGGCTACCCGCCCACCGCCTCGATCACCCAAGCCTCCCACGGACGCGAACTCTACGCCTACGACCCGGCGGGCAACCGGCTGATTTTGCACGAGGCCAGCTCTGGCTAGCCCCTGCTGTTGGCAAGACTCACCGAACGAGACGAGCTGCGGGACGAACTGGGAGGAGCAAACTGGGGAACTAACTGGGCGACTAAGTGGGCGATACTGGGTAACAAAGTGTAACTTTATCCTTGCAGAGTCCCTATGTTCTTCGGCCCATCCCGCTCCAACTACTTGAGAAACTGCCTCAAATCCGCCCTCGGTCCCCTATTCAGCCCCCTATTCACCTTGCTCTTGGCCACCCTGTGCTGGCTGGGAACAACGGGGACGGCGGCAGCCCAGCCAGCGTTCCCTATAGCTATCTCGCCGCCCTGTAGTCTGAAAGTCGCCATGGCCAAACCGCTGTTCTCGTTCTCAGGCGAGCGCCCTACCAATCTGGGCGTCCAGGACGGCAAACTCGCCGCCTGCCCCAGTTCGCCCAACTGTGTCAACAGCCAGATCGCCAGCGACCCCAGCCACAGCATTGCCCCCCTCAGCTACAAATCCAGCCCCGAATCTAGCCCCAGTCAGGCCCTGGCCGACCTCAAAACCCTGATCCAGGGCATGGAGCGCACCCGCATCATCTCAGCCACAGACGACTACCTCTACGCCGAATTCGCCAGCAGGCTGATGGGCTACGTGGACGATGTTGAATTCTACCTCGACCCCAGCACCCCCGGCCAAATCCAGGTGCGATCTGCCTCCCGGCTCGGCGAGTCAGACCTAGGCGTGAATCGCAAGCGGATTGAGGAGATTCGGGCAGCGTTGGAGGGGTGAGGGAGTGGGGAGGTGGAGAGGTGGGGAGGTGGGGTTTGCCCTGAACTTGCTTAACGTTGACGGTCTGTTTGCCGATATGCCGTACATACGGATGCCACGCATCAGAACCAATCTGCCCTCGGCCAGCGGCTCCTCGACTCTCTTCTAGGGCTTGTGATCAATTCAGGCAGAAACCTTGAGGACTCAGCAGAACCACGCCCGTCTCAATCAACCAAACTAGAGGCTGAAGCCCATGATTGCGCTCAGAAGGTAATTGATCGCAGCCCCTAATCTCCCTACCTCCCCACCTCCCTCCCCCCCATCTCCCCCACCTCCCCACCTCCTCACTCCGCCAACCGCCGGTAAGCTGCCGCTAGCGCTGACTGGTCGCCTACGTTGCCTGGAAACAGCACGACGGGTAGATCGGGGAACTGGGGGTGATCGGCGGGGGTTTTGACTACCGAGACGCCGGGGAGAATTTGGCCCAGCAGTTTGGCGGCGGTCAGGGCAAGGCCAGTGCTGAGGGTGTCGTTGGAGGTGATGCCGCCCTTGCTGATCAGGAAGCCAATGTCGTCGGGCAGGCCGCGCAGGATATCCATCAGCAGGGTGGAGACAGCCACGCCAAAGTCGAGCCGGGTCTGGGCATCGTCGAAGTTCAGCTCTTGCCGACTGGTGAACACCACGGGCGTCTGGTTGGCCTGATGGGCCTGCCGCACCTCGGTTAAAGCCTGCTGGAGTAGGGCGGCCTGTCCGTCGGGCTGGAGCAGTTTGGCCACGTCGATTTCGACCGGTACGGTACCCTCCTCTTGCAGCAGGATAGCCAGCTGCTCGGTGGTTTTCTGGACGTGGGACCCGACAATCACCGCCCCCGGTTTGCCCTGCCGCACATAGCGAGCCATCTCCTCCGACGCAATTGGCTGGGGCGGCAGGTTGGCCAGCGCGGTCAGCAGACTGGCGGCACTGCGAAACAGAAACCGCTTGCCCTGGCTAGAAACAGCCAGCACGTCCTGGGCGAACTGGTTCAGGTCGGCCTGGGTTTCGGCATCCACCGCCACGCACTGGTTGTCATGCAGGCCCAGCAGCCGCTCTCGCACCCCGGCCCGGATGTCGCTCAGCAAAAACCGCTCAACCGCGCTGGCCCGAATCCGGCCCTGGGTTTTCTCTTCTACGTAGTCCGGCAAATAGCTATACTGGTAGCCAAACACCGAATCTTTGGCAAACTCGGTTTCGTGAACAGGGGTAGGAACGCCATTCACAATCAAATAGTGAACGCTATCTTTAGTAATGCGTCCGCCCTCAAAGAAAGCAGGCGTGAGGAAATGGGCGTCAAACGGCCCCAACACCTCGCCAATGGCGTCGGTTTCAACCGGGTAGTGGCCGCGCAGGGTAGAGTCAGAGCGGCTGACAATTAGAAAGTCCTGGGTCTGGGTGGCGGCAATCGCCTGCTTCAGGTTCTGGCAGACCTCCTGGGTGGTGGCCAGGGCTTTTTCGGGCGTCATGGCGCGAGTGTTGATCAACACAAAGAAAATTGGCGCTGTGTCGGTCAGCCCCAGCTTCAGCGTCTCCACATCCCATCTCATCAGCAGCAAGCAGCTGTGAACCGTCTGCGAACCGGTGGGATCATCGTCGAGCACAATAATTTTCGGGGAGGTCATGGCATCACCAGACGGACAGCAGGATTATTATAAGGCTGGCTGTGTCAGTTTCTCAACTCGCACCGTTTTCTATCTACGGCGCAGATTTAGAAAATGCGCAACCAGATCGTTTCAGGCGTTCTCTGTTCCGTTCCTGAATTGTAGCGATAGTGTTCATAGATGTTTGCAGATGGATTAAAAAGGGAAGGTGTAGGCCAGCTCAACTCAGCGATCCCAACCCTGCACTCCAGACCCTGCACTCCAGACCCTACACTCCAGTCAGTCTTCAGGACGAATTGCTGTAGATTAGCAGCCCGATTGGCAACTTGATTGGCAACCCAATTGGTAACTTGATTGGCAAGCCGATAATTGGGCAAAGGTGAGACAATATCAGTTCAGAAGCTTCTAGAAACGCCTGGCAAGTAATAATTTTTGTGAATGTCTCCCCTGGCATCAGTGCGACTCGAACTGGTGGCTGATAGTCGCGAGTTCCAAACCGGCCTTACGGCACCCGCATGCTGACTGGGCTCGCCCTAATGTCGTGAGGAACACATCCACTGGTCCAGTTTTTCTGAGAAGATTTGCGGTACTAATAGTGTGAGCGGTACTAATAGTGTGAACAGTGCAGCTGGCAAA
>JBJTUI010000246.1:0-11112 GCA_046080625.1 Elainella sp.
GAGAAATAGGCCGTTGCGCCCAGACTGAGGGCAAGCTGGCGATGCTTGTCGCTGCTGCGGGTAGTCAACATCGCCACCGGCAGCTGTTCGTAGGTGGGGTTGGCCTTGAGGCGAGCCAGGAAGCCATAGCCGTCCAGTCGCGGCATCTCGATGTCACAAACCACCGCCTGCACGTTGACATCTCCCAGCTTGTCGAGCGCCTCCTGGCCGTCCTTGGCCTGAATCACGCGGTATCCTGCCTTCTCCAGCGTTAGGGCTAGAAAGCGCCGGACGTTGATCGAGTCGTCCACAATCAGCACCGTGCGGTTGGAGGAGACTGGTTTTCTAAGCAGGGCAGCCGGACTGCGCCCAGTCGAGACGGGCTGGATTGGTCTCCAATCTGTGGGCGCGGTTGGGCCAGGCGGAACCGCCTCGGGTTGCTCCGTTTGGTCACGCTGACAGCTGATCAGCCAGCGCAGCAGATCCGGAACGCTGACCAAAGGCACAACTCGGCCATCGCCCAGGATTGTGCAATTGCTGAATCCGGCAGGCAGATCGGGGCCGCCCTGGATCTTGCGGATCGCCACCTCCTGTTCGCCCCAGCAGCGGTCTACCTCCAAACCCACGGTTTGGCTGCCCTGGGGTAACAGCAGCACGGTGGGTACGCGGACTGCCGCCCGGCCCTCTGGACTTTCCAGCGAGCGGGGACAGTTGAACCTGAGCCACTGCCTCAGCCGCACCAGCTGCACCATTGTGCCGTGCCAGGTAAAGGCTTCGCTACCTGCCGTCGTGAGAATCTGCTCTGGGGCCAGCATGATCATTTCCTGGATCGCACTGGTCGGGAAAGCCATCAGCAGCCCGCTGCATTCGATCAGCAGCACCCGCATCACCGAGAGGGTGAAAGGCACCGACAGGGTGAAGGTCGTACCGACCCCAGCCTGGGTATCGACGGTGATTTCCCCCTGCACCTGCTTCAGCCGCTCCCGCACCACGTCCATGCCGACGCCGCGCCCCGACAGCCTGGTGACCTGCTCGCTGGTGCTAAACCCCGGTTCAAAAATCAGCGACAGCACCTCTTCGTCACTGGCCGCAGCCAGCAGCACCTCGTCCAACCCCATCTGGCGAGCTCGCTGGCGCACCCGGTCGAGGGGAATGCCGCCGCCGTCGTCGTGAATCGTGATCAGGGTGCGGTTCTGGTGGTGCGTCGCTCGAATCGTAATCGTGCCCTGGGTCGGTTTGTTGCGCGACTGCCGCAGTTCGGGGGGTTCAATCCCGTGGTCGAAGGCATTGCGCACCAAATGCAGCAGCGGTTCATTCAGAGCGTCCAGAATGTTGCGGTCGATTAGCGTGTTGGCTCCCTCGACCTGGAGCCGCACCGGCTTGCCATACTGCAAGGACAGCTCCCGCAGGGCGCGGGGGAATCGCTCTGTCACATCCGATAGCGGGCGCATCCGCACCTGGGTAATCCGGGTCTGGAGCTGACGGGCGGTTTTGTTCAGCTCGCGGGCGGTCTGCTCGGCCTCGTCCAGGCCAAACTCCAGATCGCTAGCCACTTCCTGAATCTGGACGACGGTTTCCATCACCTCCTGAGACAGCAGATGCACGTCGTCATAGCGGTCCAACTCCAGGACATCAAACCGGGCGTCGAGGCGGTCCAGGTTAGAAGCAGCCAAAGGAGCCGCAGCCCGAGGGGCAATATGGATTGGGATGGGGCTGGTTGCACCGGTCAGGCCCGGTCGCTGGCTGTCCGGTCGCTGGGTCGCCACCTTGTCGTATACGTCGCGCAGCTGGGTGTTCGAAGACTCCAGGACTTGAATGCGCTGGGTCAGGGTGCGCATCAGAGACCGCAGGCGTTTCAGGTTCAGATCCAGACCGTTGCGCTCGATCGTCAGCTCCCCAAACAGGTCGTTCAGGCGGTCGAGCTGTTTTACCGGTACGCGCACTGTGGTTTCAGCCGCATCGCCGTTCAGCTTGGCATCCGAGAGATTGGCCTCGACCGGCAGATTGGGCCGATAGGTGGGGGGACCCAGGGGCGTGATCGGGTGTAGCGTCAGGTCGTCTTCCAGGTCTGAGGTTGACTCAACTGGGTCAGCCCGGTCAAATCCAGCCCGGTCGGCCTCGGCGTCAGTCAGCACGGTGGTGGCAGCGGAGATGCTAGCTGCCTCGACATTGGCCAGGTCGAAATCAGCCAGGTCGAAACCAGTCAGGTCGAAACCAGCCAGATTCAGACCGTTGGGCAATTCGCTCCTGTGGCCGGTCAGAACCAGGGCCTGGGAGCGTCGCCAGGACTGGAGGGCCGCCTGCGCGATTTCCAGCACCCGATCGGGAGCAGCGCTGAGGTGCTTTCTCACCGATACACAGAACTCGGTAAAGGCGGGCAGTTGCAACATTTCGCCCAGTCCGCCTAACTCGTCGCTGAGGTTGGCTAACCGCTCGGCCAGCCGGTGATCGGGCTGGTGATCGGGCTGCTGGCTGGATTGCTGGCTGGATTGCTCCAGCAGCTCCTCAAACTGGGCGAGGCTTTCTTCTACTTCGGTTTGGAACAGCAGCGGCACGACATCCTGGCTCTCTTCCGGCGACAGAATCGAATAGGCGTCCTCGGCTTCCGGCTCACCCAGGCGCTCATACAGCTCCATAAACAGCGGGCTAACCTGCTGCTCCAGCCAGATCGGATCGGGCGTTTGGCCCTGTCGATCCAGGTCGGCCACCTGCCGCAGCCGATCCACAGCGTTGAGCAGCAGGTGCTCCAGATCGGGATCGACGGTAATGCTGTGCTTCTGGATTTTCAGCACCTTGAGTGAGTCTTCCAGCCGATGGGCCAACTCACTCAGCAGGACATAGCCCATCATGCCTGCTCCACCCTTAATCGAATGGGCAGCTCGCAGGGCGGCGTTGACCCGGTCGATATCAACCCCTTGGCCGATGCCCAACAGCTGTGACTCCAAGATACTGACGTACTCTTGAGCCTCATCGAGAAACTGAAACTGAATTTCCTGTTCTCTGTCCATCGTTAGCTGCCTTTGACTCTGCTGGATTAACTGTGCTGGGTTAACTGTGCTGGATTAACTGGGGTTTTTGAAGGAAGTAGGTTGAACCGAATGAAACAAACGAGGGGAAGCTGGGGAACGGTGCTATAGGGGCAGCTCACCCACGTTGAAGGTTTCCACCGAATCGCGCAGCCCCTGGGCCACCGCTACCGTCTGCTGAATCGCTATAGCCATCTGCTGGGACGAGTGGGCGGTCTGTTCCGAAACTTGCGTAACCTGATGCATCAGATGTGAAACCGCTTCAGATGTGGCGGCCTGGGTGACGGTGGCCTCCGAAATCGACTGCACCAGACCGTCAATTTGCCGCGACACTTCCAGAATCTGCTGGAGGCTGTGTTTCACTTCTTCGACCAGATGGGTGCCTTCCACTACCTGCGTCGTGCTTTGTTCCATTGCCTCCACCACCTGGCTCGTCTCGCGCTGAATCGTGGCCACCACCTTCTCGATCTCCTGGGTGGCTTCGGCAGAGCGGGCCGCCAGTTCGCCCACCTCTTCGGCCACAATCGCAAATCCCTGGCCCTGCTCTCCGGCTCGGGCCGCTTCGATGCCCGCATTGATTGCCAGCAGGTTGGTTTGGAGGGCGATCTGGTTGATCAGCGACACCACCCGCGAGATCTGTTGGGAAGACTCGCCCAGACGCTTCACTTTTTTGGCCGTGTCGCCAATCGTTTCGCGCAGGCTGAGGATGTTATGCACCGTCATCTCCATCGCCATTCCCCCTGTCTCAGCGGTGATAAAGGCCGTGCGGGCCACCTGGGCCGCCTGACGGGCGTTGTCGGCCACGGCCTGGATCGAGCGGGTCATTTGCTCCACCGAGTCGAGGGTGCGAGTGGTTTCCTCGGCCTGCTGTACCGCATCTTCAGCCAATCGCTGGATCGCATCTTCGTTTTGCCCCAGGGCCAGATTCACCTGCACCGCCGACCGCTTCACCTGGGTGACAATCCGCCGCAGGCTCTCAATGATGGCGTTGAAGAAGTCGGCCACGGTGCCAATTTCACCGGGCGTCACCTCGGCCCGCACGGTCAAGTTGCCCTGGGCTGCCCCCTCGACATGGGCCAGTAGATTCAGCAGCTGGTGCTGGAGCTGCTCTTTCTGGCGCTGCCGCTCCTCCGACAGGGCTTCCGCCTCCAGGCGCGCCTGCTCTTTCTGCTGGAACAAATTGGCCTGCTCCAGGGCAAAGCCAAACTGGACCGCCAGCTGACGCATAAACCCAATATCGGCCTCCTGCCACTGCCTCGGCCCAGAGCACTGGTGGGCAATCAACAGCCCCAGCAGCTTGCCCTTGACCAGAATCGGCGCAACCAGATTGGCCTTGACTTGGAAGGCTTCCAGCTGGCGAATGTGGCAATCGGTCAGCCCGGCCTGACGAATATTGGCCGTAGCCTGCACTCGGCCTATGCGGTATTTTTCGACATAGCTATCGGCAAAACAGGGGTCAGCAATTTGAGCCCCGAGGGCGGTCATGTAGCTGTTGGCCACCGACTCGGCGACAATCGTACCTTCCCACTGCTCGTTGAACAGATAGACTACCGTGCGGTCAGCCGCCAGAACGACTCGGCATTCCCGCAGCACCGTGTTAAAGATCTGTTCGGGCTCCAGCGATTCGCGCATTTTCAACACCGTGGCGTTGAGCAGGCGTTCTCGCTCTGCCAGAATTTGCTGCTGCTGGAGCAACATTACCTGCCAGATCCCGTAGCCTACCTGGGTAGACAGCTGCTGCATCAGCTCCGCATCGCTGTCGAGCCAAACTCGCGGACTGGCGCACTGGTGAGCACAGAGCAGGCCCAGCAGCTGATCGCCTACCAGAATTGGAGCCACAATATTGGCCTGGACTTCCAGCCGCTCCAGAATTTCGCAGTGGCACTGGGACAGGCTAGCTTCAGCCAAATTATCCAGCTTAGAAATCTGCCCCGTGCGGTAGCGCTCCAGGGAACTTGGATTGAGCGGGTCCAGGATTGTCTTACCCAGGGCCTTAATCCAGCCTGGCCCCACCGATTCGGCAGCAATCTCCCCTCCCGTGAAATCAGCATTGAACCGGTAAACCACAACCCGATCGGCTTGCAGCAAAGTCCTGACGCCTTCTACCGTCGTGCGCAAGATCGTTTCGATATCGAGCGACTGACGAATTTGCAGGCCGACCTGGGCCAGCAGTTTGGCCCGTTCGGCAGCTTGAACCTGCGAGCGGTTTTGATCCTGCAGCAGCAGTTCCGATTGGGTGATGTTGTCGGCCAGTTTGTTAAAGGCCAAGGCCAAATCTCCCGCCTCGTCGGGCGCAAATCGCTCGGCCCGCACCCGCTGATCGCCCTTGGCAAACTGCCGCATCACCTGGCGCAAATGTTTGATGGGACTGACGAGCGACCGCCCCAGCAGAGCTGCCAGCAGCAGATCCAGCAGCAGCAAAATTGCCCCTAAGCCCAGCTGTACCCCCAGAAGCGTTTTCAGCAGGCGCAGCAGGCCGGTTTCCGAAGTGCCGCGCACCAGAACGGCCACCGGTCTACCCTGGCTGTCGGGTAAAGCCAGAGCCGCAGTCGTATAGGTCTGCCCGGCCACAGCAACGCGAGCCGTCTGCACAGGATCCAAACCGCTGTTGTCAGGCGAAACCGCTGTAGCCGCCTGCACAAGCTGGGTATCGGGCAGGGGAACCTGGGCATCTGCCTCGGTTCGGTCGGCATCCCCCAAATTCAAACTCGTCACCAGGCTAAAGCGGCTGTTGGGCTGGCGGAGGTAGATACCGCTGTAACCATTGCCATAGGCCGTCAGGGTTTGATTCACCAGGGCCAGATCCTGATTCAACACCTTGCCAGCGACTAAAACGCCAATCACGCTGAGGCTTTCCGGGTCTTGAACGGGCACTAAACCGTATCGAATCAAAACATCCTCCTTGAGCCCCGCAGGGAGAGGCGGCTGCTCCTGCTGAAGTTCGCTCTGGCTCACCCGTTCCAGGGCCTGTAGCTCGCGCGGATTGCCCAGCACAGCCTGCACAAGCCCACTCGGCTCAAAACTTCTGTCGCTGCGGTCGGCGTTGGCGTTGGCAATGATCTGACCATCGGTTCCCACTAGCGTTAAATACTGAAGATCGCGGGCCTTGGCTTCACTGCGCAGAAACCGCTTTAGCGACTGGGCTATCTCGGCTGGTAGGGGCCGCTCGGCGCTGTAGTCTCTGGCGGCACTCAGCAGCAGGGACTGGCTGACCAACCCCCGAACGCTCGCTTGAGTCTGGGCAGCGTTGGCATCAGCCAGGGTTTGCATGACAGCGACTTCTGTTCTGGCCTGCTGTTCTAGCCACAGTCTACCGCCCCACAGCAGCAGCAGCGAACTGGCCCCGGTCAGAGCCACAATCGATAGCGCTTCAGAGGCCAGCAGGGTCAGCAATGGCTTGCGGCGCATTGGCAGTCGGTTGAACCAGCCAGCTCTGGCAGACCGAAGCAGCGAGTCAGGTTCAGCAGCGCCAGTCGATTCACTGGGGATCAGGACGTCGGTTTCGGGCGATTGACCAAGGGCTGATTCACGCAGTTTCGTTGTCATAGAGCAAGAATGGGTAAACCAAGGTAAATAGATAATGGATTGAGCTATGAGCAGAAGCTGAAGGTTGACTTACATTGAGAATTATGAAAAGCTAAACTTTTCCGGAATTAATCGGTGAATTTGAAATTAAATAGATTAAATTTAGATAAATAGAATCATGGGTAGAAACTGCGGCAATAGCGAAAGGGCGGTAGAATTCCAGGTAGCCAAATTTTGAGCGGTCTAAGTAACTTGAAAATTACCCTAACGAGGGATTGACCCAGGATGAATTGGCGAATCTGACAAATTGAACTAGGTAATTGATTTAGACAAACGGGTTTAGGCAAACGGATTTAGACAAACGGATATTTCATCAGTGGCGCTTGGATGATGGCCTCGGCATCCAACAGCAGCAGAATTTCCTGGTGGCCTTCCTGCTGTTGCAGCGTACAGCCTTGCAGGTAAGGCAATAGCGACAGACTCATCTGGCCAATCGGAGCCTGGATGACCTCGGGGGATAACCGCACCATTCCCTCAATTTGCTGGACAGCCAGACCAATCCTGATCGTACCGACCTGAATCAGCAGCAGGCTAAATTGTTGCACCGTGGCATCAAACACCGCTAAGCCCAACAGTTGAGCCAGATCGATCACCCAGACAACTTGGTTGCGCCGGTTGGTCAACCCCAGCAGGGCCGCAGGCATATTGGGCATCGTTGTCAGCTGGCGCGCAGGCAGAATGAATGCCTCCTGCACGAATCGAACGTTGATCGCAGCCGGAACATCCGACTCCAGCCGGAACTTCAGATAGGTTTCCTCCAGTGGCAGTCCCTCCATGCGGTGTGCCAGTTGGGACATAGACCGATCTGAACCGGAGTCTAGGGCTGCTGAGCGGTGCCAGTTTGCTGCCGCTGGCTCCGTAGCCCCTGCCAAGTCTGATGCCGCAGCTTGCTCC
This sequence comes from Elainella sp., assembly GCA_046080625.1. GTDB lineage: Bacteria > Cyanobacteriota > Cyanobacteriia > Elainellales > Elainellaceae > Elainella. The sequence goes on from JBJTUI010000246.1 coordinate 7,485, forward strand.
AGGCTAATTTCTCGCTCCACTGACTCCGAATCCGTTGCGGCAGCCACAGGAGTTGCTGCATCAAGCTCAGTGTCGAGCTCAGCAAAAACCAGGTCTAGATCGGCAAAACTCAGATCAGTTGAGGAGGGATTGAACGGCATGGATCAGCTGCTCTCGGGTAAAGGGTTTAGTGATGTAAAGGGCGGCTCCCTGTTTCAGGCCCCAAATTCGGTCAATTGCCTGGTCCTTAGAGCTACAGACCAGAATCGGCACATTTTCAGTTTTAGGATGGCGCTTTAAACTTCGACAGAGCTCAAAGCCGCTCATACCAGGCATGACAATATCGGTAATGATCACGTCCGGTATCTGGGCTAGAGCCTTGCTAAATGCTTCTGTTGCGCTTCCAGCATCAATTACACGGTATCCACCCTGCTGTAGATAGTGAGTGAGTAGCTCCCGTTCTGACGGAGTGTCCTCCACAATTAAGACGGTACTCATGGATAACTCTCTTGATTCTGGTTGATTTCGATCTTTGATCGGCTTTCGAGCAATCTCCGGGAGATTATGTCATCCCAGCAAAACCTCTGATCAGGACAAATGCTTGAATACTATCTTGACTAAATCGGGCTGGGTGAAAGGCTTCGTGAGATAGCCCGAGGCTCCTACAAGTTTGGCCTTAGCTCGGTCAATAAACCCCGTATTGCTTGTCACCATGATTACGGGAGTCTGTCGGAAACTAGGATGTTTACGCAGCAAGGAACAGAGTTCGTACCCATCTAGATTCGGCATAGTCACATCTAGCAGAATCAAATCAGGCTTACTGCGGATGATTTGCATCAACGCCTTGACCGGATCATTGATCATGATCACAGATACATTCTCGTCATTCAGGTAAGCATTAATCGATTTGAGAATAGCCGGACTATCGTCAATGCAAGCAATGGTATAGGCTGAGCCGAGTTTAACTGGCTCGGGGGGCGGGGTCGGTCGAGACGGAGCTGTGGTTCGTTGGGCTAGGGTCGAGAGCGAATAGGAACTGGTTGGGTTAAAAGCATTTGGTCGGTTAGGCGTCACCGATGTTGGCAGCCCTGCCGCCTGTTTCTGCCGCAGTCGGCTCTGGCAAAATTCCAGCAGCGAGGGCAGATCGAGATGACAAAAGCTCTTAAATTCACGCTCGAAGGGAATGAGCTGATAATGTCCTTCCGGCACGGTTAGCAGCGATTCCAGCACCTCTTTGGCCAGTTCCTCGATCAAAATCGCCGCCTGGGCTGGGTTGATGTGGTGTTGTTCAACCAACCAGTTCACAGCCTGGTAATCGCGGCAAGGCAGACCTGACTGGGGCGGAGCTGCAACACTTGCCACAGTCGCGGGAGAGGCCCCGTTGGTCAAAGGTGTAGCCACTCTGGTGGTTTCTGGAACCTGAGCCTCAAACATCAGTCTGGCCTGAATTCGAATCGCGCTAACCAAAGACGGCACCTGAACACTCAGGCGGCGCAGATAGCGATCGAACCGCCCAAATGGATCGATCGAATTTGAGGCGTAGACCAATTTGCCTTGCTTCAGATAAAGAAACCAGGAGACGAGCCCGCCCGAAATATGTAGACAGCCATCGGTATAGCCATCAACCAGTTGAGCGATCAAACGAGATAGCGGAAATTCTCTAGAAAATCGATTGTGATCCATCAGGAGCAAACCTGCTTGAACGTCGGCTGACTCTTCAAACACTGCTCTAGCTTCGCGACAGGAACACGGGCAAAGGGGTCACTCAAAACGCCTGAAGACGCTGTTTAGTTGGCTCTAATCGCTTAGCCCCAACTTCTGCTGCGCGCAGATTTTCAAAAGCTGTCTAGGCATACCGCCTAATTTCACTGAACTGACTAAATCCTGTCAGACTTACTGTTCTCCGTCGTCCTATCCCGGCTTCCCACCGTTTAACGATCGCGGTTTTACCACAGCTCATCTGAATCCCAGTCACCAATTCTATTACCGCCCAGCTTTTCGGTTGACCTGCCGCAGCCTGCGATACATTGAAGGCCAAAGATAAAGGTCGGATCTTTAGGCTGGAGGCTGGCTCTCGATTTGCCATCATTCAAACCGCCGTAGACGCACTCGTAAAGCAGTTTAGACCTGAATTTGAACCCGAATTTGAACCTGAGCCTCAACGCACCGAACTCAAAGTAGATCACACCTTTAGCAGGCTTACGGCCTCTGTATAGACGGCCTGTATAAACATAAACGGCCCATATATAAAACGGGATTTGGGCCAGCCCAAATCGAGCGTAGCTCACACATCAACTCCCACTCAGGGAAATGCAGTCTATACAAGACCTCTCTCAGCGCAGCTCAGGGAACAGAATCCAGCTTGACAAATGCTTGGCAAATGGGGGAATAGGCCGAGCTCAAACTGACCAGCTGATGGGGAAGACAGCAAATCAGGAAAGCAGCTAAAGAGCGAAACAGCCGATGAGGGAAATTTCTTCAGTGATTCCACGGGGCATTCACACCATGTACCAACAGTAGCAGATGTTTCAGGCCTTTAAACAGCTTCACAAAAATTTTATGGAGCTTTACTCATCTCAGTATTTCTCCGCCCTGAAGGCTGGGCGGTTCCTGAGAGGGATGATATGGTAATGAAATATTTCTCAAAGCCGATAGCATCTCACCTGTGAATCAACACTCTACTTGGGAATTAGCGAAAAGCCTGGTGGTTCGTACCACAGCCGAACAAGTCGCGCGCCTCAAGGCTGGCCCTGCTAGTTGGAACCACTGGCGAGCCACCCATCCTGATCGGGGCATTGAGCTGAGCAATGCCAACCTGGTAGAGCTCCAACTGAGCGGAGCCGATTTGCGCGAGGCTGACCTGCGGGGGAGCCGCCTGAATCGTTCTAACCTGGGCGGGGCAGACCTGGTGAGCAGTTATCTGATTGGCGCAAGCCTGATCGAAGCAAACCTGAGCGGAGCAGACCTGCGGGGCGCTAATTTGAGTTTGGCAAACTTGAGTGGGGCAGACCTGCGGGGCGCGGATCTACGTTTGGCCAATTTGAATGGAGTGGATCTGCGCGAAGCCGATCTGCGGGGGGCTGATTTAAGTCTGGCTGACCTCAGCTTTGCCAGCCTGGAAGGCGCAAACTTCATAGGAGCCGACTTGGGTGAAGCCATCCTGACTGAAACCAGCTTCAGAACTGCCCAGGTTAAAGAGGCTCTGTTCTGCGACAATCCCGGCCTTTCACCCCACGCCAAAGCCTATCTGGTTTCCCAGGGAGCCCTGTTTATCAATGAACTGCGGCTGCTGGCTACAGCCAAAATTGTCTAGCTGCAAGATTCAAGCGGAGTTGGCGGGGCTAAGCAGAACATGAACAGGCTGATGTTTTCAGACTTGGCCAGAACGACCGCGAGTGCAAACCCGCTTGACTGACAAATTTGCTAAATTTATTGACTACCAATCTACTCGCAATCCTGGGTTGTGGCAGTTAACACTCAGTTAACACCCTGCTAACCCAACCAAGTCAACCTGCGCCTCCCTATGAGGAGACGCTGTAGGCGCAGCTTCACCAGCAGCGAGAACTTTGTCAGCCAGATAGGATGCCAGACAGGAGCGCAGCTGCATCAGACCTTCAATTACTTCTTTAATTACTCAACGACAAATAGC
>JBJTUI010000247.1:0-2543 GCA_046080625.1 Elainella sp.
CCCTGCCCAAGTGAGACACTACTGGTCAGTGCTGAACAAGGCCATCCAGCGCGACTTGCCTCGCAAACGGGATGACTTCGGTAGTCTAACAAGACGCCCCTTTCAGGTCAGACAGGCTGATGCCGCCCTCAATCCTGACCAGCGCGATGGCCAAGACTACAACGGCGTCATGTTCTCCAGCAAATGGCTAGCCGACGATCTGGGCCTCACCAGCGATGCAGAACTTACAACCCTGCGCCAGCTCGTTGACCAGGCTCACCAGCAAACTGGCTTTGGCGACAGCAGCCCCGCCGATTGGTGGGTGCTGATCATGGGTGACGGCGACGGCATGGGCCAATATGTCTCGGGCGTCAAGCTGCACAACTACAGCGAATATGTCATCCGAGACGCCATCGCCGAGAGCCGCTTCTCGCCAGGGATGCTAGATGCCCTGCTCAACAGCCGCAAACGCATGGGGCCAGCTACCCATGTTGGCCTCAACCGCGCCCTGCTCGACTTCTCCAACCGCCTCGTGCCCTACCTGACCGAGCAGCGGTTCTGCGGGCGCGTTGTCTACAGTGGCGGGGACGACGTCATGGTAATGCTGCCCCTAGCCGACCTGCCCGGCTACCTGCGCTCCTTGCGGGCAGCCTGGTCGGGTGCTACAGATCCTGGGGGTGAGTTTAGGGCCGATGGCGGCTACTGGCATCCCCCAGCAGCGGAGCTAGAGGGCATCCCCAAGCGGCCTCTGTTCACAATGGGCAAGGATGCAACCATGAGCCTGGGGATTGTGATTGCCCACAAGAGCGTGCCGTTGCCTACGGTGCTGGAAAAGCTTTGGGAGGCAGAGAAAGACCGGGCGAAGAAGATGAAAGGCGGTCCCAAGGGACAGAATCCTCCCGCCAAGGACGGCCTCTGCTTCCGGGTGATCTACGGCTCTGGCAATACGCTGGAAGCCCTGATGAAGGGCCATCTGCTGGAATCCTGGTGGCAAATGCTGGAGAGCTACCGGGCCGCTCCCAACCCCAAAGATGCGCTAGCTCCCGTTCTCTACCGACTGGCCGAAGAACTGCCTCGCCATGCCGATGTCACCGCCAACCATCAGCTTTGCAGCCTGGTTGCCAAAGTCGTGATCTCAAACCGTGATCAGCAGTTGCCCCAGACAACTCAAGAAGCTCTGGAGCAGTGGCTCAACGCCTGGGAAGCCTGGGCCTGGGCTGCCCAGCCCCAACAGCAGGAGCTGATTACCAAACAGCGCAAGTCCTCGGAGGCGGCTGAGAAGGCGGCCAAGACCCAAACCCTGGGTGCCAGCGTAGAAGATCTGGGCTACCTGCTCCGGTTCACGGCCTTTTGGGCATCGCGGCGTCAGCAGGAGCAAAGCTGGACTGATCCATCTCAGCCTGCTGGAGGTACCCGATGAGTGATTTGCCGAATGATCTGCACTGGTACAGTCTCGACCCGCTCGACGTGCTGCTGCTGCGCGAAGCCAAGCCCTTCAGCCCCGCAGACGGCTCCTGGGCCAAGGGCCAGTTCCCCCCCATGCCCATCACCGTGTTCCAGGCGCTGCGCTCCGCCCTACCGGAGCAATCTGGCCCAGAACGCAACCTGTCCTTCCTCGGCCCCTTCCTGCTCCAGGAAACGCCAGAGGGTCCAATCCTCTGGCTACCCACCCCAAAAGATCTGCTGGCCGTGTTCGTGCAGCCAGAGTCCCTAGATCAGCCGCCCGATGAACAGCCCGAACAGTTCGCTAAAGAAGCAAGTCCAGGCTGGCAGAGTACTGACCGCCTGTGTCCCCTGGATGCGGACTATCCTGGCCATGAATTCCTGGGGTTCAATCCAGAGCAGTTCAGCGCCTCTGACCTGACCCCGATGGTCGCTCCAGCCCGTAACTGCGGCTATTATGGCCGTGTGTTTAGCTGGATGAGGGCTGAAGCACTGGCCCGATACCTCAGCGGCAATTGGCAAAACCTCCAGGAATCCGATTTCCATGCGGGCGAGCCCTGGAGCCTTCAGGTGTTGCCCCATATCCAAATCGAGCCAGGAACCCGACAGGTCAAGTCGGAAGACGGCTACTTCACAGAAGTCGCGGTGCGCCTACACCAAAACTGGAAGCTGGCAGTGGGCTTTAGTGAACTGCTAGACACGACGGTCGTGCGGCTGGGCGGCGAGGGCCATCGAGTTTTGGTCAGCCCATTAGCGACTCTTCCAGGCTGGGACGAGCTGACCAAATATCGCACCCCCCAAGTTCCCACCGACACGGCCTACCTGCTGACGCCGGGACTGGCAGAGGCAGATCGCCCCAACCTCTATGCGGTCTACCCCTCTACCTGGAAACCTCACCTCAGGGGCTGTGCCAGCGACCGCCCGATTCTGGCAGGCGGGATGTCAAAGTTCCAGAAATCCACAGAGCACCCTAGAGATGTTGCGTTTACGCCCCAGCGGGCCTTCGTCTCACCAGGAACAGTCTACCGATTCAAACCCCAGGATGATTCACAAGACAGCCTCTCAGCCACCCAGCTTTTACCACCAGGTGAAGAAAACTGGCTGAAGACATTGAAAAGCTT
>JBJTUI010000248.1:0-5093 GCA_046080625.1 Elainella sp.
GTCAGCCTGCAAAACCCGACCGGCAATTTGATCAACGGGCAGGTGCTGTGGATTCTGGCCGTGGCGATTTCCGGCGTCTCCTCGATCATGGGGGGCGTCAACTTCGTCACCACGATTGTCCGGATGCGGGCACCGGGCATGACCTGGTTTAGAACTCCGGCCTTTGTCTGGGCCGTATTGGCCGCCCAGCTGATCCAGCTCTATGGCCTGCCTGCTCTGACCGGCGGCGCGATCATGCTGCTGCTGGATCTGACGATTGGCACCAGCTTCTTTGCCCCCGACCGGGGCGGCAACCCGATCCTCTACCAGCATTTCTTCTGGTTCTATTCCCACCCGGCGGTCTATGTCATGGTGCTGCCCGCCTTTGGCATCTTCTCGGAGCTGCTGCCGGTGCATGCCCGCAAACCGCTGTTTGGCTATCGGGTAATCGCGGCTTCGTCGCTGTTGATCACCGTGATTAGCGGCATCGTCTGGGTGCATCACATGTACGCCAGCGCCACGCCCGGCTGGATGCGGATTCTGTTCATGGTGACGACCATGCTGGTGGCGGTGCCCAGCGGCATTAAGGTATTCGGCTGGGTGGCCACGATCTGGGGCGGCAAAATTCGGCTGACGACGCCGATGCTGTTCGCCCTAGGCGGGATTAGCAACTGGGTGTTTGCCGGAATTACCGGCATCTTTCTCGGCTCGGTGCCGCTGGATATTCATCTCAACAACACCTATTTTGTAGTCGGCCATTTCCACTATGTGCTTTACGGCACGATTGTCATGGCGATCTATGGGGCGATCTACCACTGGTTTCCCAAAATGACGGGCCGGATGTACTACGAAGGCCTGGGCAAGCTGCACTTTGTCCTTACCTATGTCGGTGTCGCCCTCAACTTCCTGCCGATGCACCCGGCGGGTCTGATGGGCATGCCGCGCCGCGTCGCCTCCTATGACCCCGAGTTTGCCTACTGGAACGTGTTGGCCAGCCTGGGTGGGTTTCTGCTGGGTATGTCTACCCTGCCGTTCATCCTCAACATGGTCAGCTCCTGGATTCGCGGTCCCAAGGCCGGAGACAATCCCTGGCGGGCAATTGGCCTGGAGTGGCTGACTAGCTCACCGCCCCCGGTCGAAAACTTTGAGGAAATTCCTACCGTGATTTCCCGGCCCTACGGCTATGGCACCGATCAGCCGCTAGTGGCAACCTCAGCAGAACTAACGCCCTCGCCCTAGAGCCCATAGTCAGGAGCAACCCCATGACCGCAGAAAGAGCCATTGCCCAGGAAATTGAAGCCAGCGTTCGGCACGAGCAGGAGCACGATGAGGCAGGCAACAGTAAATTTGGCTTCATTGTCTTCCTGCTGTCCGAGAGCGTGATCTTCCTCAGCTTTTTTGCTGGGTACATCATCTATAAAACCACCGTTCCAGACTGGCTGCCGGAGGGCGTCACGGGCCTGGAAACCCGCGAGCCCCTGATCAACACGCTGGTGCTGATCTCCAGCAGTTTCGTGATCTATGTGGCCGAGCGCTATTTGCACGATAAAAAGCTCTGGGGCTTCCGCCTGTTTCTGCTGGCCACCATGGCCATGGGCAGCTATTTCCTCTACGGGCAGGCGGTGGAGTGGAGCGGTTTGCCCTTCCAGTTCACGGATGGCGTGTTCGGCGGTACGTTCTATTTGCTCACCGGATTCCACGGCCTGCACGTTCTCACTGGCATTCTGCTACAGTCCCTGATGTTGGGTCGCTCGTTTTGGCCCAACAACTACGAGAACGGCTATTTCGGGGTTGAGGCCACCTCGCTGTTCTGGCATTTCGTTGACGTGATCTGGATTATCCTATATAGCCTGATCTACGTATGGCAGTAGCTCTGGTCTACGTTTGCTGAAAGATTGATTAGAGGGATTGATCAGAACGTCTTTGCGCCAAGATCATGCAAGCGTTCCTCCAGCTTTAGCGAATTGCCGGGACAGGTAGCGCAGAATTAAAGAGGAGATTTTATGATTATCGACGATCAGTACTATGACGTGATTATTGTGGGAACGGGCGCAGGCGGCGGTACGCTAACGCGCAGGCTGGCCACCACGGGTAAAAAAATTTTAGTGCTGGAGCAGGGCGACTTCCTGGCCAAGGAAAGCTCGCAGCTCGTCGATGTCGAGGTCTTCAAAAAAGAGCTGTATCACGCCCCCGAACAGTGGTACGACAACGCGGGCGAACCGTTTTCGCCCCAGACTAACTATGGCGTGGGTGGCAACACCAAGGTCTACAGCGGGGCTTTGATGCGGCTGCGCGAACGCGACTTTGAGGCAGTCCAGCACCAGGTGGGGATCTCGCCGGAATGGCCCCTGAAATACAGCGATTTTGAACCCTACTACAGCGCCGCCGAAGCCCTCTACCAGGTGCATGGCAAAACCGGCGATGACCCGACCGAGCCGCCCCACAGCCAGGACTACCCCCACCCCCCGGTGGCCCACGAGCCCCAGGTGGAAGAAGTCTGCCAGCAGCTGGCGGCCCAGGGGCTGCACCCGGCCTATTTGCCGATTGGCCTCGGCGACCAGGGCCGCACCGACTCGGAAGATACGGGCGTGACGCCGGCCATGCAGTCGGGCAACGTCACCCTTAAGACCTCGGCTAGGGTCGTCTGCCTGCACACCAACCCCTCCGGCTCGCTGGTCAAGGCGGTTGAGGCCCAGATTGGCGACCAGTCCTACCTGTTTCTGGCCGACATTGTGGTGCTGGCCTGTGGGGCGATCAACTCGGCGGCCCTGCTGCTGCGCTCGGCCAACGAAAAGCACCCGACCGGCTTGGCCAACAGCTCCGATCTGGTGGGCCGCAATCTGATGAAGCAACAGCTGTCGGTGCTGGTGCAGGTGAGCAACCGCACTAACTCGGGCCTGTTCCAGCGCTCTGTCTCGGTGAACGACTTCTACTGGGGCGACCAGGATTTTAACTTCCCAATGGGCCATATCCAGAACTCGGGCGGGATTTTGCAGGACGTGATTTTTGCCGAGGCTCCGCCCGTGCTCTCCCTCGTCACCAAGGTGATGCCCGGCTTTGGCCTGCGCCAGCTGGCGACCCGCTCGATTGGCTGGTGGCTGCAAACCGAAGACCTGCCCAATCCCCACAACCGCGTCCGGTTCACCAACAAAAAGCTGTCGCTGCACTACGAGGCCAACAACATCGAGGCCCACGACCGGCTAGTCTACCGCTGGATCGACGTCTTGAAGCAGGTTGAATCGACCGAGAGTGCTACCTTTAACCGCAACCTCCACCCCCGCAGCGCCGCACCAATCCAGGTCGTGGCCCACCAGTGCGGCACCTGCCGATTTGGCGAAGATTCCCATACGTCCGTGCTGGATCTGAACTGCCGCACCCACGATATCGACAACCTTTATGTCGTAGACAGCAGCTTCTTCCCCTCCAGCGCCAGCGTCAGCCCCGCCCTCACCGTAATCGCCAACGCCCTGCGGGTCGGAGATCATCTGGCCGAGCGGCTGAAGTAGCCCAGGAGCATGCAACGCGCCCACTCGGCTTTTTATTTGCCAGACTCAACCTGTAGTTCTATAGTGGCCCCAGTCTTGGTTCGTTGGGTAGTGGTATTTCGTAAAGGATGAAGGGAAATAGAGAGTAGTCAAGTTTTATTCCTGATTTGTCAGCTATGAAACCTTACTTGATCTGCCCAAGCTGCGGCTCTGACAACGTGATGAAAAACGGTACCACGCGGCGCGGTAAACAAAACTATAAGTGCCGAGACTGTGGCCGTCAATTTGTCGACCCCCCCAGTGGAAACCCGTTGACCCCGATACCAAAGCGACGCTTGATCGCCTTTTACTCGAACGAGTGCCTCTAGCTGGCATCGCACGACTCCTTCAAGTTGGAGAAGCTTGGTTGCAGCGCTACGTCAACCGTCGCTTGAGTGCTGTGCCACGCAAGGCCAAAGTGCAGCCCAAAGACCCTGAACCAATTGCGCTCCAGAGGGACGAACTCTGGTCGTTTGTGGACCACAAAGGCCAAAAGCAGTGGGTGTGGCTGGTAATGGATGGGACGACTCGCGAGATCGGCTGCTGCTGGGTAGGAGACAGGCCTAGCCAGTCTGCGGCGGCGCTGTGGCGCTCGTTGCCAGGGGTGTATCGGCAGTGTGCTGTGATTTACACTGCCGAGTGGGAAGCTTATGCAGCAGTTTTGCCCAGCAAGCGGCACTTTAGGGTGAGCAAACAGAGCGGGCTGACCAGCTACATCGAACGGTTCAACAACACCTTGAGGCAACGAGTATCACGCTTGGTTAGAAAAGCATTGTCATTTTCGAGGAAGGTGGAGAATCCCATTGGAGCGATTTGGTACTTCATCCACCACTACAATGAATCGATACGTCTGGAGTCATGCAGATGCTAGCCCAGACCGTCTATTCTCTATCCTTTACGAAATAGCGCTACCCAATTTTGAACTTCATGCTGGCTGTGAAACCATGACTTTAGGCAGGCAATGGCACAATGCGTTCGCGGGTCAGCTCAGCAGCATAGGCGATTGCAGCTAGGATGTCTTCTGAGTGCAGCGATGGATAGCTCGACAGGATTTCATCAGGGCTATTGCCAACTGCTAGATTATCGAGAATGACGGACACCATGATGCGAGTGCCTGTGATGCAGGCGCGTCCGTGGCAGATGGTGGGATCGGTAGATATGCGAGAATGCCAGTCCATACGCCTGTTCATCGATAAAGTTGCGCTGTCTCTATTCTGCCTCAGCCCGCACCTCCTGCAACAGCGCCTGCGTCAGCGGCTCAGCGGAGAGGTCAGCGGTGCGGTTTGGCACAGTCCTTTTATGGTTTTAGTACACTTCGTCGTGAGACCCAATGGCCAGCAGCAGGATTTCTGCTGGTTCATCAGCAGTCTCAACAAACTTGAAGACGATACGATTGCTGTAGTCGATTGAGCAGGCCCATTTCCCGGCTAGATCGCCTTTCAACTTATGAGTACCCTGGGTAACCCCCCAGCTCTGCTGCTATCCATTACACACAAGTACGTAGAAGTGTTACAGGGAGTAGATTTGCGGCATCAAGTGTGAGAGGTTTAGTTGAAGTTGTTGATCTGCGTGGATAGTGAGCATGATGCG
>JBJTUI010000249.1:0-7217 GCA_046080625.1 Elainella sp.
CCATAGACGGCGTTGACAATCTCCGGGCTATGAATCCAGGGAGCCACGGTAATCAGGGACTTGATCCGGCTGTCTTCAGCGGCGGCCACGGCCATGTAGCCAGCGCTGGCGCAGATGCCCAATCCAGCGATCCGGTTTGGGTCTACTGCATCAACAGTTTGCAGGAAAGACACGGCGTTTTTGATATCGGCAATTTTCACCGTCGGCGACTCGAAACTGCGAAGCTGACCGCTGCTCTCGCCAAAAGATGTGGAGTCGAAGGCCAGGGCCGCAAACCCCTGCTCGGCCAGCTTCTGGGCGTAGGTGCCAGCCATTTGCTCTTTGATCGTCATCCAGGCCCCGGTCACAACCACGGCGGGCAGCTTGTCGCCGGTCTGATAGGTGGCGGGCAAATAGAGGTGGCCCACCAGGGTTTCCCCTCCGCTCTCAAACGTGACGCGATTCTGGCCCGGCTGTAGGGGGCTGGCCTTAAGGGCAACAACTGACTGGGGGTTAGATTGGATCATGGATTGGGTTGAGCTAGATTGAACTGCGTGGGCCGTGACGGCAGCGGTGCTGCTCAGCATGATCAGAGAGATGCTCCAGAGGCGAGAGAGGGTTGAAGGGCGTTTCATCTGTAGACTCCTGTGTTGGTAGGCTGGTACATTGCATCGGTGAACTGTGATGCTCCCAATTTAAGGGTTAGCCCCCAAGCGGCGATATCGCATTCTTGCCCTGGATTGTTGAAATCTTGCTGAGTGGGGCAGCTCCGATTTACCAATCTCTAATTGCCAGTCTGTAAAAAGCTCTGGAGCTACAGTGTTATTGGGACCGGCCTGTTCTCCCCCGGCCATCCTCTGCGCTGGCCATCTACCCTAAGACAGAAGCGATTTTGACCCAGATCGCCAACAGTATTAGAAATAAAGCACTTTATAAAGTCTGTATGCAGCCGATACCGCCCGATTGGGACTATTTAACTCTGGAGCAGCCTGCCATCGGCCAGTTTGTTCGCGAGCTGCGCCAAATGCTCAGCCTCACCCAGGAGAAATTTGCGGCCCAGTTGGGGGTAACGTTTCCGACAATCAACCGCTGGGAAAACGGCCATGCGGTGCCTTCTCCCCTGGCCCTGCGCCAGATCAGCCAACTGCTCAACCAGCTCGACAAATCGCCCGACCCCACCCTGCGTCAGCGCAGCCAAACCCTGCGCACCCGATATTTCAACAACAGCCCCACCCCCAGGACTGGACCGTAGAGAGCAGGGAACGGGCTGAAGCGGCCCTATGGCACCAAGCAGGCTTTCAGGTCTCAGGTCGAGGTTGAGTTTTGCACAGAGCAGGTGAAAAACATGGCTGGTTTTAGGACGTCGCGGGCAAAACGGGAAACGCCAGAGCGAAAAGCTGGACAAAGAGCTGGGCAAGGAGCTGCCAGCAAAGCCAAATTTGGTCGACCTTACGCTGGGGCGATCCTGTTCGTTGGGCTGGCTGTCCTGGTCACCCATTGGCTGCTGCCCTGGCTCTATCCCACCACCACCCCGCTGTTTTTCATCGCCGTCATGGTCAGCGCCTGGTCTGGAGGGCTCGGGGCAGGACTTTTGGCCACCGTGCTCTCTACCCTGGCCATCAGCTATTTCTTCACCCAACCTTTCAACAGCTTGTATATCAGCGGCTTTGAGGCGTTACTGCGGCTGGGATCGTTTCTGACGGCAGCTGCCATCATCAGTTCGTTGAATCAGGCGCGGCGTCTGGCGCTACAAAAGGCCCAGGAAAATTTACAGGCCCTCCAGGCGGCTATGGATCGGGAGCAGGCTATCAAGCAGGAGATGGAAACGGTGCTTTCCAGCATCAGCGACGGGTTCTATGTGCTGGATCGGAACTGGCGCTATAGCTACGTCAACGAGCGTCACTGCGAAATTATCGGGATGCAGCAGCCAGATATTCTGGGCCAGAGCGTCTGGGAGCTGTTTCCAACAGTCGTCAATACCGAGGTCCAGAGCCAGTTTGAGCGAGCCCTGCGCGACCAGACGCCGATTCAGTTTGATTACTATTACGCCCCCTGGAACTGTTGGTATAACCACCGCATTTACCCATCGGCTAGCGGATTGAGCGTGATCGTGGCCGACATCACCGAACGCAAGCTGGCTGAGCTGATGCTAGTCGAGCAAAAGCAGCTGTTGGAGCTGATTGCGACCGGGCAGCCTTTAGATGACTGTTTGGCAGCTCTGGCCGACGCCATAACGCGACTCAGCCCTTCTGTACGGGCCTGCCTGCTGCTGCCAGACGCCACTCGGCAAAGCTGCCTCCGTGCGATTGCCCCCCAACTTCCAGCTTCCCTGACTGAGGCAGCCCGTCTGCCCATCAGCGAACAATATCCCTGGGGCAAGGCTCTGCTCCAGGGCCAGCCGGTCGCCTGTGCCGACATTGCCCAAACCCCATCCCACCTTTCCTGCTGGCCCGAGCTCTGGCTAGCTGAAGGCGTTCGGGCCTGCTATGCCACTCCCCTGATCGGTCTTGAACCTCTGCCCTGGGGGGTATTGCTGCTCTGTCTGAATGAACCCCGACTGCCCACTGCCGGAGAGTACCAGCTCGCTGAATTTGCTACCCAAATGGCTGGCATTGGGTTTGAACGCGACCGCTCGCTGCAAGCCTTACACCAGAGTGAAGAGCGGTTTCGGCTGGCGGCCCGAGCCGCAACGGGCATGATCTATGACTGGGATGTGGCGACGGGTCAGGTCTACCGCTCTGAAGGGGTTGCGGATTTAACTGGGATAGATCTGGCTGCCGTTGCGCCAACCGATAGCTGGTGGGCCGAGCTGATGCACCCTGAAGACCAGGCCCCAATTGCCGACCACTGGCAGGGCCTGATCGCGGATAGCCAGGTTCAGGCTCCCCAGAGCTACAGCTATGAATATCGGATTCGCCATGCCCAGGGGCATTGGGTCGATGTCTGGGACCGGGGCTATCTGGTCCGGGATGCCCAGGGCCACGTCGGGCGTGTTGTCGGCTCCGTCACCGATATCACCGAACGCAAGCGGATCGAGGCCGACCTCCAGCAGAGCAATCACCGCTTCTATACAGCGATGCGAGCCGTAGAAGGCATTGTCTTTGAGTGGAATCTAGCCGCCCAGACGGTCTATCGCTCCGAGGGATTGTTCCAGCTGATTGGCATTGAGGCCACGGCTGCCCCTCCCACCCAGCAGTGGTGGGCTGAACGGGTGCATCCAGAAGACATGAAGCGGCTCCAGGCAGTTTTCGAGGAGATTCAGGCCAGGGGTGACGACCGCTACCAGGGCGAATACCGCGTTTGGCACGAAGCGGGTCACTGGATTGATGTCTGGGAGCAGGGCTACCTCCAGCGAGATGCCCAGGGCAAAATCATTGGTGTTGTAGGCTTCACGACCGACATCAGCCAGCGCAAACAGGCTGAAGCTGCCCTGCGCCAGAGCGAGGAGCGGTTCCGCAGTCTGGCAGACGCCATGCCCCAACAGGTCTGGATCACCAACGCCCAGGGCAAAACCCAATATGTCAACCAGCGCTGGGTGGAATTTACAGGACTGTCCCTGGAACAAACCCAGGATCTGGAGGCCGCAGCCCGCGCGATTCACCCCGATGATCTGGCGATCACCGCAGAGCGCTGGCAAGTTGCCCTAGCAACAGGAGCCCCCTACCAGTCAGAGCTACGCCTGAAGCACAAGGCCGGGGAAACCTACCGCTGGTTCCTCAGCCGCGCCATTCCCATCCGCAGCGAGCAGGGCGAGATTGTCCAGTGGTTTGGTACCAGCACCGACATCGAAGACTTCAAACGGGCCGAAGCCGCCCTGCGCCAGAGCGAAATTTCTCTCCAGCAGCAAACTGAACAACTGCGGCAGGCCAACCGGATTAAAGACGAATTTCTGGCGGTGCTCTCCCACGAGCTGCGTTCACCGCTCAACCCGATTTTAGGTTGGTCTAAGCTCTTGCAAACCGGCAGACTCGACCAGGCTAAAACCGCCCAGGCCCTGGCCACAATTGAACGCAACGCTAAGCTGCAATCGGAGTTGGTCGAAGACCTGCTGGATGTCTCGCGCATTCTCCAGGGCAAGCTCAGCCTCAACGTCAGTCCCGTCAACCTGGCCGCCACCGTCCGAGCCGCCATCGAAACGGTACGGCTAGCCGCCGAGGCCAAATCGATCCAGCTTGAAGCCCATCTGATCGACAGCGGCGAACAGGTGTTGGGCGACCCGACCCGACTCCAGCAGGTGATCTGGAATCTGCTGTCCAACGCCGTCAAATTTACCCCCGTTGGTGGCTGGGTAGAAGTGCGACTGGAGGTGGGGGGGTGGGGGGATGGGGGGATGAGGGGATGGGGAGGGAGGCGGTGGGACCTGGGCCGGTAGACTCAGAAGCCGGACTGTTCAGTCCTCAACCCAACGCTACCCAGTCAGCAGCCCCACCTCCCCACCTCCCCATCTCCCCACCTCCCCACCTCCCCACCTCCCACCCCCTCACCCCCTCACCCCCTACCCCCTTCGCCCAGATCACCGTGCGCGACAACGGCAAAGGCATCGACCCGGCCTTTCTGCCCTATGTGTTTGACTATTTCCGTCAGGAGGATGGCACCACGACGCGCCGGTTTGGCGGGCTGGGGCTGGGGTTGGCGATTGTGCGCCATTTGGTAGAACTGCATGGGGGCACAGTCCAGGCAGATAGCCAGGGAATAGCACAGGGCGCGACCTTTACCGTGCAGCTGCCCCTGCTGTCTGCCCAGTCGCCGAGCATGATGCCAACCGTCGCTCCGCCGCCTAATCTCCAGGGGGTGCGCGTTCTGTTGATTGATGATGAGCCAGACTCACGCGAACTGGTGGCAGTTGTGTTAGAGCAGAGCGGTGCCAGTGTTACCACAGCAGCTTCGGCCACAGCCGCCCTGGCTGCTCTGATCCAGTCTCCGCCCGATATCCTGATCAGCGACATCGGCATGCCAGATCAGGATGGCTATATGCTGGTTCAGCAGGTCCGCAGCCTACCGCCCGAGCAGGGAGGACAGGTGCCAGCCATTGCCCTGACCGCCTATGCCGGAGAGTTTGATCAGCAGAAAGCGCTGGCATCTGGGTTCCAGTCCCATCTTTCCAAGCCCGTAGATGCAGATGTTCTGATTCGAACCGTGGCCCGCTGGGCTAAACTGCGTTAGTTCCGAGTTTCTCAGGCCATGCCCGACTTGCGCCTGTCGGACAAATAGCGTAAGGCCCTATCCCCGTAATCGAGCAACATTGTGTACCAATTGGACAGATCAAAACGCTGAATTAAAGCAGGAATGAGCTGGTTAAGCCACCGCTGTGAAACCCGCAATAGAGCCGGGAACAAAAGTCGAACTTTTTGAATGCTTACCTACCGAGGGTTCCGGCAGTTTCTGGGCCGCTGCTACAGCTCGTTTAGATAACTTTAAATAAATTTCTGCTGCTGTACTGTTCAGGGCTTCTGCTGAGTCGGGTCGCCGAGTTTTGTGACCTAGCGTTCTTTATACTGTTCGATGTCTACTACTCGATGTCTACTACTCGGCATGTTTCCGCTTGTTTCACCAGCAGGATTCTGTTGGCTGATTTTACGGTTGGCGAAATCTCTCGCACGGCAATCGCGCAGCTTGGAATCGCTCTAGCTCAAGCCGCTCACTCAGATTGTTCACCCGACTGCTCAGTCAATCCAGCCCACATCGGCATCCGTTAGCTTCACGTCCTCTTTCTCCGATGGCTTCACCTCCGAGGACATGGGCGGCAGCTGGGTCGGCTGAATCGGATGATCCAGCACCTTGTGGAGTTCCAGTTCGTGCAGCTTGGGACGGCCAGCGGACGGCTTGCGGTCTGGAATAATCAGCTGGGTGGGTCTAGACTCCAGCTCTGGCTCGGCGGCCTTGGAAGAAGGCAACACGGGCGGCGAAGGCAACACGGGCGGTTGAGCGCTGCGCGACAGGTAGCTGGGTCTTGAGTTGGGCCTTGGTCCAGGCGGAAGGGCAGACGGCAGCGGACGACTGGGGGAACGGCTAGCGGGGCCAGCAGGTTGAGTCAGCTGTTGAGCGGGCTGCGGTTTGCTGGCCGAACTGCTGGCCGAGTTATTAATCTGGGAGAGCTGCAAAATCATCTGCCTGGCCTCCTCCAGTTCGCTCTTGAGGCGAGTTGCTTCCTGCTGGGACTGTTGCGCTTGCAGTTCGGCCTGCTCAGCTTCGGCCTGAAGCTGCTGCATCGTCTGGTTCTGGTGCTCAATCTTGGCTTGCAGCTCGGCCAGCTGCTGCTGAAACTCGGTTTTGGCATCCTGAGCGATGCGGCGGGCCGTTTCAATATCCTGTTTGAGCTGCTGAACCAAAGTCTCGAGTTCGGCTGATTTCGCAGCCTGGGATTGGGAATCGCCGTCTTCTGCTTGCCGGGAGGCGTCTGCGGCGCGGAGTTCGGCCACAAAGCCTTCAACCAGTTCGGCCTGGGAAGCGACAATCTCAGCGGTATTCTCCTCGTCAGTCTCTGGGGCTAGAATCTCTGGAGTGATCGCCTCTGTCGCAGGTTGCTTGGATGCTTCTGGTTCCTGGGCCAGATCCTCAACCTTCTTCCCCTCTTCCCGTAATAAATCCGACAGCCGCTTCCTTGCCATACGATCCTCCCTAGTCCCTATCTGTTTCTATCATCGCGGATTTTGACGGTAAGCTGCTGATTTGTGACATGGCGACAAATTTAACCAGACAGTTAGCCGAGTCGTTCTAGCTGCCGGTCAGAGCCGGATTAGCAGTTGAGCCATTACAGTATCGGGGGAAAATTTACTCAGCTCAACCTGCTGATAAAAAACGCAATAAATTCTCGCAGCCCAGACGGCTAGAGCTGCATAACGTTCGCCATCACAAGATCTCCGACTTGAGGCCGACTTGAGGCATTTTGCGAGAATTGGCCCCACAATCCTTGGGGCGATATCAGGGCTAATCTTTGAACATGCGGTTAGGGGAACGCTGTTTCCGGCTGGTTGGATGAACGTCTAGCCAAACAGCTAGCACCTCGGCCCATACCGCAGTCGCCCTCTCAGCTGCCTAATTGAGGACGCGGCAAACCATGAATTCAAAAAATCTGAATTCAAGATTAAATTCATTTCAATGGAGCTGACGGGAGTCGAACCCGTGTCCGCTCTAGTTATTAGTACTCCGCTCATTCACAGGTTTAGCTTTTCTGATCCTCAAAGCGGGAACCGTTCCTTATCCCGAACGGTGGGATGCTCTGGTAAAGTCTTAGCTAG
>JBJTUI010000250.1:0-5032 GCA_046080625.1 Elainella sp.
GATAAAGATGGGGTACTGGCATGGTAGTGCTTTTTGTATGGAAACTTGAGCATCTCATGCTGTGCCCCGCTCTGTCACCCCTGTCTCAGCCAGACTCCTCGCATAACAACCTTCTCAGTCTTTTCTGCACCACTAAGGCAGCTTGTACGAATAAGTTGATCACCTGGATCGGTCTACTGGCTTGAACAAGGGGCTTAAGCCCCTTGCCTGCTCAGGTTATTTTTACAAGACTCCTAAGGGTTTTAACCTGTCGGTGGTGGGTGCAAAATATGAGTAGGGCAGCCGGTCAATTGCTGATTCGGTTGCTGATTCGATCAGGTTCACATAGATCAAGAACGCCAGCCTTAGACTTGAGATCCAAAGCTGGCGACGCGAATTGTTATCAATTGTCAAGAGATAAGTAAGGATAAGCGAAATAGTAGGGAACAGGAATATCTTTCCTAGTGAAGGAATATCGCTACTCCCAATCTATAAGCTAGCTTATTGGTTCATCGATTGCTAGGTCTTTTAACTCATGCAGTTACACCAAGTCAGCGGGCTCTGCTATTTAACGTCTGATGACTAGAAGAAACCACCAAAGAAGCCGCTGAAGAAAGACCCCAGAATCGAGACACCGCTACCGTCAATGGTGACGGAACCAGTTGGATAGGTCACGTTGAAACCAGATGAATCGATTGTAACGCCACCAGTCGGGTAGGTTACAGAGAGCCCATCTTCGCCAATATTGACGCCACCAGTCGGATACTCAATAGACAGACCATCATCAGCCGTGATGCCACCACCTGGGAAAGTGATGCCATCAGAGCCAATCGATACACCAGGATCAACATTGACGCCCGTAGGGCCAATTTCTACACTACCAGTGGGATAGGTGACAGAAAGCCCATCTGCATCAATCTTGAAGCCGCCAGTCGGATAGCTAATCGAGAATCCACTAGATGAAATAGTGAAGCCGCCAGTCGGATAACTGATCTGAAACACGCTCATGCTAATACTCCCAGTTGTATTTTGAGTGATATTAGTGACGACATTAGGTTCAGATAAAATTCTAGCTCATCTATTTCGTCTTCTGTTGTGCTCATAGGAACGGATTCAAATGTTTTCCATTGAGATTTTCAATCAAAATCAAAATATAGTTAGCTCTTCCGTATTGATTAGTTTACAAAAAAGCAGGAAACTGCGTGCAGGTTTTAATTGGCAAACCTACCGCAGTTTTATTCCTGAGATTCTCTTCAATTTTTACGTCGTACCCTGCATGAACTCTTCAATTAGCCATTTAGCTGCCAAAGAAAGCCTCGTAGATACTGCCCCCACCAGTCTGCACATTGACGCCCGTTGACCCAAAGCTGACGCCGCCTCCAAAGTAGGTGACGCTGCCAGTGCCATTGCTATTGATGTTGACGCTACCGCCTGGGTAGGTTACCGAGAAAGACTGCCCTGGAGTAATGTTGACGCCACCCGTAGGATAGATCAGCGAGAAAAGCTGCCCCGGCACAAAGGTGAGCCCCCCTGTTGGATAAGTCACGGTCGTTGTGCCACCTGGATCAACATTGACGCCACCGCCTGGGAAATTGACTACGCCATCTTTTGGGGCGATATTGACGCCGCCTCCCGGAAAAGTCACATTGAGCCCATCAGATGTCACCGAAACGCCGCCGCCGGGAAAGGTGACTAAGCCTTGGCCAGGGTCAATGTTAACCGTCACCCCAGGCACATTTAGACTGAAACCATCGGCGCTGATGTTGATTCTGCCGCTGTCAAATGAAATTGTGGCACTTCCAGCAATCGTCTGACTGGTGCCATCCGAATTCGTTACCGTGATTCCGGTCGGAAGAATTGTGACGCCGCCAGTTGGGTATTTGATCTCTGCCCCACCCGCTGTCACCGTAACGCCGCCTCCCGGAAACTCAATCAGCGCTCCATTCGCGGTGATATCGACCTTGCCGCCTGGAAACTCAACCAAGGCTTGACCCGAAATGGTGCGAGTGCCGTTGGCATCCGTCAGCGCAATTCCGCCAGTCGTGACGCTAACGCTGCCGCCCGGATAGGTGATCACCGTGCTGCCATCCGTCACCCGAACGTTGCCGCCCGGATAGGTGATTTGCGTCTGGCTCGGAATCACACTGACGTTGGTAGAAGCCACATCGGTGACTATCAGAAGTTGATTAGAGTCAGCCGGACTGACGGGCGAATTCGCAGTTGTATCGGCTGTATCGGCGGGCTGCGAACGCAGTGTTGCAGTTAATCCCTGCCTGCGAAAACGCCTTTGGGTCTGACGAACTAGAGCCAGATCCAGATTGAAAGAGCGACTGATTTCCCTGGCTGTCCAGCTTCCGCCAGATAGACTAACGTCTGATCTCAGTAGAATTCGCGCTACATTAACTTCGTATTGCGAAGTGGCCTCGCTGGAAATGACCCGCCGCAACGTGCGACGCTCACCATTCGTTAGCGAGATTGTTCCTTTGTTTTTCATTAGCGCTTACCACGTGATTACTTTCTGAGGCTAAAACTTCTCAACAGACGAATGTCAGTCCCAGATCTGACGGTACTTTGGTCTTGCTTCGGCTCTGATCATGATCTAACTGTTCTGACGCTGTTCTGACGCTGTTCTGGCCCTGCTATAGTCCCAACCCCGTTCCCTAGCGCCTGCTGCGATTTGGAACTCAGCGCTCATCCGCTTCATTAGCAACGAACCAACTCAGCGACGGATTGAAATCTGGACCAGGCTGAACCTTCTAGCTCAGCTGTCAAACAGTCTCACAAACTTGACCTGGATAGGTTTGGCATCTCGGCCAGTGCCAATCAACCGAACGTCAACTAGTCGAGTATCAGCTACAGCCAATCATGTTAACCCTGTCAGTGCTTGGCAAACTAACGCTCGCAGGCAGCTGGTCAAATCGCCCAGTCTATGTTCCGCCAATCCATCAGCTGCTGCCATAGGTTCCCTCTAATGCAAATTCTGCCTGAATTCAGTACAGCCCACCATGGGGCTGAGCTTGAATAGGGGCTTGAATAGGACTTGAGAGACTGAAATACAAATGATTCACAGCCTGAACATCGCAGCCCAGAATTACTGCTAGCGGTCAGCCAAAATCAGCGCCCTAAACGGGTGCCTCAACCATTGCTGCCGGAATACTGCTAAGCAGTGCGACAGCCTTAAATTGAGCTAATCCTGATGCCCTGATCCTAGGAAATCTTAATCTCAAAGATTGAATCATTTGAAATGTAGCTTATTCAATGGAATTGCGGAAAGTCCAGTACCTTTACAGAAACTTTACACCGACCCTGAAGTTATTGTAAAGACCTCAGTCTGTTTACGGATGCTCTAGATCTAATCCGGAAGGATCGAGCTATGAAAGCCTGAGAAAGCAAAGGGTTGAGCCAATCGACTCCCCTGGCGTCACAGAAACTTTTCCCTGAGATTACACTGAGCACTTGTGTGTGAAATCTCCGTGAACTTTAACAAAAGCCCTCAGTACTATTCTGGATATTATGGCAATTTGATACTTAGGAACAGAGCCGCTTGCTGATTCTGCCCATGCAGATTAGCTGTTCACAAGCGCCCGCATAGCTCTGAGCGGATGTTCCTGGCCGTGTTTAGCCTACAAAGCAGACTCGGGTTCTGCATTTCTGGGAATTTCGAGCTAAACGCCGAGTCATTTTGTCAGGACTGTTTTACAGGGACGCACTGCTTTAAGTTCAAAACTTTGACTTTGAGGGTTTCTTGCACTGCTTCCCCAGGGTATGGCCTCTACTCTGCATCTCACCTCATCAGTTCGATTGCCCCAGCTTTTACCCTGATTTACCTTGCACCTACTCTGCATTGATTGAACTTTGCACAGTTCCTCAAGAGCTCTGCAAGCAGTTTTACTGCGCCCGCTGAATTTTTGGAGCACTCAAAAATATGTCAGATTCACAAACCTCTGTTGATTCATCTTCCCAAACCACGGTTCTTCCGAGTGCATCAGGGACTCAGACCACAACCCAGACTATAACCCAGACCACAACCCAATCCGGCGGAACCCTAACAGGCACTACGACTAGCTCTGCTCCTGACGGGACAGCGACCCAAACGATAGCTCAAGTCACAACCCAGATAACTGAGCCCACTCCAATAGCTGCCACCAATAATCCACCGTCCAGTCCGGCTGCCTCAACTACGACTGCCTCAACTACGACTGCTTCAACTACGACTGCTTCAACTGTAGTGGCTTCAACTACAGCTGCTTCAACTACAGCTGCTTCGGGTACCCCAGCGGCCACTACAACGACGAGCGCAGCGGCCAGTACAACGACTTCAGCCGCCGGAATCACCGGCACAGCTGGAGGGACTGGGACGACTGCCCCTGTGGCCCCCCAACCCGATATGCAGGCCAGCTCCAACGCTGCTCCCGGCATCCAAGCCAGTGTCGTGGTAGACAACACCGCCACCCATAGCAGCTCTGGTGCTCAGGCCGCAGATGCCACAACGGGGCTGGGAGCCGCTGTTGTAACCTATAGCGATGGCACGACCAACGCCGCCGGAGCGGTATCAGTCGATGCTAAAAATGGTCTGGCTGCGACCGTCTTTTTGCATAACAGTACGCCGACGCCAGCACCGACGCCGACGCCAGGCACAGCTGTCATCTCCAGCACAACTTCCAGTACCTCTAGCACAACCGTCAATCCAACCGCAGGGACAGCCACGACGGCCAGCACCTCCAGCACCGTAGCCAGTACAACAGCGGCTGCAACGGATGGTTCTACGGCAGCGACCGTAGCCAGCACGACCTCCAGCAGCTCCAGCACAGTTGCCCCAACCGGCACAGCCGCCAGTACGACAACCTCTACGGCTGTAACCACCACCACGGCTCCCAGCACCAGCTTCCAGGCCAGCGATAACCTGTTTGGCAGTGCGGGACTGCCCTCCCTCACCAATGCCAGCGTTGGTGTAGTAGACACCGGCAACGGTCCAGCCGCAGGCGTGTTAATCAACGGTGCTGCTGTGCCAATTGCCATCGCTAGCAGCGCGATTGATCCTGCGACCGCGGCC
>JBJTUI010000251.1:0-5405 GCA_046080625.1 Elainella sp.
TTGCCACCTGACGAATTGAAGTATTGCCTGCCTCGTAGGTACTGATAATTTTTTCGCGTAGGTCGAGGGAGTAGGGCTTCATAGCTATTCAGATTGAAAACTCCCACTATTGTGCCAGATCGTTGTACAAAACGCTGTATTACAAAACAGAGGTAGGGGGAGATGCTCCCCCTTACCAGCTATGACTCGCTTTCCATATCGAGTAACCAATGAGTATTTATGCTGTGTGCCAGTTAGCGAAGAACTTTATTTGCTAGTAAAGAACATTATTTACCGGCAAAGAACATTATTCCCATTGATCAAAAGCCTCCCCCCCGAATCGAACTACTATTCCACCGTTACCGACTTGGCCAGGTTGCGCGGCTGATCGACATCCAGACCGCGACGGGCGGCGATGTGGTAGGCCAGGAACTGGAGCGGAATCACCGTCAGCAGCGGCGAGAGCAGTTCTTCTACTTCCGGCACGGGCAGCAGTTCATCGAACACTTCTTCGGCCTCGTGGTCGTCCATGGGCGTGACGCCGATCAGCTTAGCGTCTCGGGCCTTGGCCTCCTGGGCGTTAGACAACACCTTCTCAAACACCGCGCCAGGCATGGCAATCGCCACCACGGGCACCTTGGCATCCAGCAGAGCAATCGGGCCGTGCTTCATTTCGCCAGCCGGGTAGCCTTCGGCGTGGATGTAGCTGATTTCCTTCAGCTTCAGGGCTCCTTCCAGGGCGATCGGGAAATTGATGCCGCGCCCAATAAAGATAAAGTCCTGGGTTTCTTCAAACTGGTGGGCCAGCTGCTCCACATAGCGCTCCTGCACCTCCAGGATCGACTCGCTCTGGGCCGGCACCTGCCGCAGTTCCGTGATGATCTGCTCTAGGCGAGAGGGCGAGAGGGTCTGGCGGCGGTAGGCCAGGTCGAGGGCGAGGCAGTAGAAGGCGATCAGCTGGGCCGTGAAGGTTTTGGTGGCGGCCACGCCGATTTCAATCCCGGCATGGGTGTTGAGCAGATAGTCGGCCAGCTGGGCGATGGTGCTGTCCATCCGGTTGGTGATGCCCAGCAGCTTGGGCTGGAATTTGCCGCCCATGTCGGCTCGGCGGCGTTTCTCCATATCCAGAGCCGAGAGCGTATCTGCCGTTTCGCCCGACTGGGTGACGCCGATGGTCAGGGTGTGGGGCAGCAGGGGCGGCGGCGCGTAGCGGAACTCGGAGGCGTAGTGGACCTGGGTGGGAATATTGGCCAGCTGTTCCAGCAGATGTTTGCCGACCAGGGCAGCGTGCCAGCTGGTGCCACAGGCGACGATCTGGATCTGTTCCAGGTCGCTGTAGAAGGCGTCGGGCAGGCCGAGGTGAACCGGCGATGTGGCCAAATCGGTGCTCCAGTCGCTGTTCAGGTAGGCTTCCAGACCCGCCCGCACCACGCCGGGCTGTTCGTAGATTTCCTTCAGCATGAAATGCTTGAAGCCCTGCTTCTCCACCGAAATCGGGTTCCAGTCCAGGGTTTTGGGGGTTTTGCGCAGCCGGTCGCCGCTAAAGCTGTAGACCTCGACGCCCGTGGGTCTGAGCCGGGCAATTTCACCGTTCTCCAGGGTGAGGACCGTGCGGGTATGGGCCACCATGGCGGGGGTGTCCGAGGCGCAGAAGGCTTCTCCCTGGCCAAACCCAACCGTCAGCGGTGCCTGCTGCCGCACGGCGATCAGCTCCTCTGGGGCATCTGCCGAGATCACGGCCAGGGCAAAGGCTCCTTCCAGCTGGTTGACCGCCTGCCGCACTGCCTCCAGCAGCGGCGAGTTGGGGGGCAGGGCCTGCCAGCAGTCGGCAATCAGGTTGGGAATCACCTCGGTGTCGGTTTCAGAGAAAAACTCGTAGCCCTTGGACTTGAGGGCTTCGCGCAGCTCGCGGTAGTTTTCCACGATGCCGTTTTGCACCACGGCAATCCGGCCCGCGGCGTCCGTGTGGGGGTGGGCGTTGTGCTCCTCGGGTTTACCGTGGGTGGCCCAGCGGGTGTGGCCAATCCCCAGGCTGGCCGGAACCTGCCAGTCTTGCAGCTTGGTTTCCAGGTTGAGCAGCTTGCCTTTAGCCCGCACCCGGTGGATTTCGCCTTCCCAGATTGCCGCAATTCCAGCTGAATCGTAGCCCCGATATTCGAGCTTCTGTAGCCCCTGCAACAAGATGCCGCTGGCGGCCTGCGTTCCCACGTAGCCCACAATTCCACACATAGACGACTCCCTCGGGACGAAAGTTCAATTAGCATACAGCACGGCTGTTCAACCGAGCACTCCTGGATTAAACAGTTTGCCGCAGCCCAATTCCGTAAATCAGCCAGATTTTGGCAGGTGGGTTTTGCTGGCCAGGGCAACTTGAGGCATCTCGGGGCGGGCGACTGAGGGCAGGCGGCTAAGATTAGGCCGACTCAGGCGAGAGGGCGCTGGGGCTGTCAGAGCTTTCCTGTCGCGGATCTGCCTCCAGTGGGATGCAGCAGGGTGCGTTGGCTGATAAGAATCCATTATCGACTTCGAGATCGGTTTAGGTGTCGCTTCAGACACTATTGAGTGAACTCTGCTGGCAGCTAAAAATTGAGTAGAATTCAGGCCAGTTTTGCCGGGCTCAAATTCGAATCTAGTTTACAATTTCGCGTTTTGCAGCCGCTCCTGTAACCAGCCCTGCAATCGACCTTGTAACCAACCTGTAATTCTCCTGGCTGCGAGCCGTGAACTTTTTTTGCCAAGCGTCAAACCTTGTTGCAAAACTCGCGTTCTGAACCGGGGTGCGATAGGTTTTGAGTAGGCCCAGTAAGTAGGCCCAGTAAGTAGGTCCAGTGAGTAGGCCCGATTGGGGGCGAGTCAGATCGCATTCAGGGAGGAGACTATGAGCTTTCGGAAAATTCTGGCGGCTGTGGATCACTCTTCGTTAAGTCAGGCGGTAGTTGACCAGGCCATCGATTTGGCCAAATCCAGTCAGGCCCAACTGCTGCTGTTCCACTGTCTGACTGCCGATATCGCAACTTCGGCCCCGCCATTTGCTGGCGAACTGGGCCTGTCTCACCAGATGATCAGCCAATCTTACCAGTTCCAGTCTCTGCGGTTTGAAGACCAGTTTCGCCAGATGCAGCAGCTGCTCCAGCACTATCGCGATCTGGCCCAGGGGCAGGGCATCACCACAACCATCGACTGGCGCACCGTTGAACCCGGTCAGGGGCTTTGTCAGGCTGCCCAGCGCTGGCAGGCCGATCTGATTGTCATGGGTCGTCGGGGTCGCAAAGGCATTACCGAAGTGCTGTTGGGCAGCGTCAGCAACTATGTGCTGCACCATGCGGGCTGTGCGGTGCTCGTGATCCAGGCCAGCCTAGATGCCCCAATCAATCAACTGACGGCCCAGAGCAACCAGGTCGCCCCATAGCCTGCTTTTCAAGCCTATTCTGCTGGCCTATCTGCTGACCCTATCTGCTGGCCTATCGATCCAAATCGAATCAACTTCTGGTACGCGAGTCACAGGGCTAGTGGATATGATTGATCGCATCAGCCCACAGCTCTGCGTCAGATCCATGTCCAGCATTTATGACAACATCGAACAAATGCCATCGCTCGTTTGCATCGAGAATTGAAAGCGGGCATTAGCGATGAATAGCTGGCATTGGTCACGTTTCTACGCGAACACGATGCCCTCTGTGCAATTAACCCAGAAGACCGCCGGGACGGGGCGCAGATCATCTGCTCAATGGGACTTTTTGTACAGTAGAAGAAAAGGCAAAGGAGTCAGTGCATGTCTCAGATTCAGAATTTGACCGCTCTTCACGACCAGGACATTCTGCTCTGGTCAGAAGAGATTGTTGCCAAGCTCAAGGCGAGGGATTTTGAGCATCTGGACATTGAAAATTTGATTGCAGAGGTAGAAGCCTTGGGAATTGCCCCAAAAAAGGAGCTGCTGAGTCGTTTGATTGTTTTGCTAGAGCATTTGCTAAAACGGCTCTATGTGGCCTTACCTTATGCGGCCTTACCCAATGACTACAACGGGTGGGAACGTACGATTCGCACGCAGCGCACTGAACTAGAACTGTTGCTCGATGCAGCTCCTAGTCTGCGGAATCGCTGGGCAGAAAGTTTCGATAAGGCCTGGCGGATTGCGCTAAAAAATGTCCACCAGGAATATGGGCAGGTCGATTTCCCTGCTGAATGGACGGCCTCCTGCTCACCTGAAGCAATACTGAATGATGCCTTTTGGCTTACCGAATCCTAGGAGACAAAATCCATGCCGCCCAATCTTTACGAAACTGACTTCTATGCCTGGACTTTAGAACAATCTAAGTTTCTGAAGACAGGGGAGTTGCAGCACCTGGACGCTGTTAATTTGGCGGAGGAAATCGAGTCTTTGGGCAAGCAGCAGCGGCAGGAATTACGAAATCGGCTGGGGATTTTGATCGGGCATCTGCTGAAGTGGAATTATCAACCCGAACAGTGCAGCAAAAGCTGGCGAGTCACCATCCGCTCTCAACGCCGCGAAATTGTCGCGCTTCTCTCTGAAAATCCCAGTTTAAAAGCCTATTTACCAGAGGCTATTTCACGGGGGCATCAAATGGGATTAGATCTGGTGGTGCTAGAAACGCCTCTGGAGTATCGCGATCCGCCCGAGTCTCCGATCTACACCGTTGAACAGTTGTTTGATCCTGATTTCCCCAGTGATTTAAACCCAGTCTAATTGCTCCAATCGTTCCCTTGCCTCAATTTCCCCTATGCCACTCCACCGTCAGCGCTGTCAAAAATACCTCCAGAAGTTTGATTTTGAATCCCTGTTTATTGAAGAAATCAGCTGGGATGCTGCCGATTTTCGCGCAGCCAAGCAGACCTTACGCCAACGCCTGACCGAACTCAACGATGAACTCAATCGCTACCTGGCAAAAGAATACGGCGTTGACCTCACAAACCCAGCCGCCTTTGAACAGTGGCGCACCAGCCACCAGCCGTTTCACTGGTTTGTGGAGTTCTACAGTATTATTCATCGCGGTGGCTTTGATGTGATTATCGGGAATCCACCCTGGAAAGAATACGCAGCAGTCAAAAGATCTCAGTACACACTTCTAAATTTTCGTTCAGAGAAGTGCGGCAATTTATATGCAATGTGTACTGAAAGAATTTTGCAATTTTCTGCCCCTTCTGGTTGGGCAAGTTTTATTGTTCAGTTGCCTTTAGTAAGTTCGTCTCGCATGGCTATCTTAAGAGAAATACTTCATCAACACAGCCAGTATCTTCTTACTATTCCTTTTGATGATCGATCAGGAAAGTTATTTAAAGATTTAGAGAATTGTCGGAGTAGTATTTTTATTGCCGAGGCCGGGAAAGCATCAAACAACAAAAGATTAATAGCTAGTCGTTATCAACGATGGGCATCACAGGTTAGAGACCATCTTTTCTACCAAGTA
>JBJTUI010000252.1:0-2749 GCA_046080625.1 Elainella sp.
GTTTTTGGGTGTAGTGCCACTTTAAAGGTCATGTCAGTTTATGTATCAAAACTCACATAGGTCGCGAGCGCATATGAATCTGGAGGAGTTTGAGACTCAATCGCGAGAGGCGCTTGAGCAAACCCTAAACCAACTGCACACCGCTTCTCTTTTAGGAGTCTTGTAAAAATAACCTGAGCAGGCAAGGGGCTTAAGCCCCTTGTTCAAGCCAGTAGACCGATCCAGGTGATCAACTTATTCGTACAAGCTGCCTTAGTGGGGCAGTTAGAAACTCAAATTGCCGAAACAGGGAAGTCGTTGCAGTCGCTGAGCCAGCTGATTGAGGCCTTTGTGGCCCAACAAAAACGCCAATCCTCTAACTAGCCTCAAAGCGCCCTTTCCAACTTTGGGATTACAGGTCTAGCCTTGCAACATCGAGCAACAGTGCAACATCGAGCAACAGAAGCAGATGATTGTAGACCTGAACCAGCAGCAATTGACGGATTCAGCCATGTTCCCTCGAGCTGAACTACCGGCGCAGTTCTTGACGCATCTACTCTTGACGCATTTACTCTTAAGGCATCTACTTTGAGGACAGTTCGGGTAAATCAGGGTATGGGTCCACCAACAGAGCGACCGAATAGATTTACCAAGCTGAAACTAAAAATCCGGGATCAAAGCGAAAATCAACAGGGTTGAAGACACCTAAACTGCCAAGCCCGCCGATAGCGCTAGCTCACTTCGAATCGTCTGCTTGAGCAGGGTGAGGCTGACGGGTTTGACCAGATATTGAGAGGCTCCCAGTTTTAGAGCCCGCTGTTGATCGGCTTGAAAGGCGAATGCGGAAATCACAATCACCGGCACCTGTAGCCATTCCGCAGTCCACTGCCGCTGTTGCAGCAGACTGTAGCCATCAATATCAGGCAGTTTCAAATCGAGCAAAACTAAGTGGGGCCGAAACTGCATCATTGCCGCTGCGAAGGACGCACCCTTGGCCAGAGCCATTACTCTGTAGCCGTAGTATTCCAAGTAATCACTCATGAGCTGACGACTCGCCTCATTGTCTTCAACGACCAGGATGCGAGCGCCCGAATGCTGATTTGGGTCTGGCGTTTGAGTCATGCTTGATTCCATCTTGCATTGTCTGACGGCTGACCCAATCTCTAAAACCACGCGACGATGCGGTTAAAGCAGGTCAACACAGAAGGCTGATATCACTTTGATATTGCTATCAACAGAAGCATCTGTGCCTCTGCCCTAATCATCTAGGAAGATGTTCAGAAAGTACCAAAGGCTACTGTCTCCGCTCCTAAATCCCCCTTGTTGCTTCGCGCAAGGGTAGGCCCGTCAGGGCTATAGTTTGGGGTGTAGCACCTGCGACAAGCAAGCAAGAGGGCAGTTCGGACAGCAAATCAGACTTTCAGACATCCTCTAAGGAGTCTTGTAAAAATAACCTGAGCAGGCAAGGGGCTTAAGCCCCTTGTTCAAGCCAGTAGACCGATCCAGGTGATCAACTTATTCGTACAAGCTGCCTAAGGAACACAAAAATCCAAATTCCAGAATTACCAACGCCCAGAACATTCGTTGGCTAGATCGACTCAAATTATCATGGAAGTCGTCACGGAGGTCAGAGACTAGACTCAGAAAGCCGAATTTATTTTTATTTGAGTTGAACAGAGAACGTGAGTGCGTCCATTAGCTGTTTATCAGCTACTTAATTAGCCATTATCAACCATC
Source organism: Elainella sp. (assembly GCA_046080625.1). Lineage (GTDB taxonomy): Bacteria > Cyanobacteriota > Cyanobacteriia > Elainellales > Elainellaceae > Elainella. The sequence goes on from JBJTUI010000252.1 coordinate 1,717, forward strand.
TATTAGCTCAATTGGCCTATTAGCCAAATTAGCCAGGACGATTAATTACGACATAAAAGCAGATAGTGCTAATCTGACTCTTTTTAATTCTAGTGCTTTTGTAAAGATTAAAACTAGCTCAAAAAATCAAAAAATCGGCTGCCAAGATGATTTTCGCTCCAGGACTGCTCAAAGAGTGGATTTGAAAGCAATTTGCTGTCACCCAAACAGGTGCAATATTACTGATGGAACCAATGATGGTGCCACTAATCGAGCCTATCGAGCGACATTGAGTTTCAGAGTTAGCCAAAAGCCGTGAGAGGCACCAATTGGCCCCCACGGCTTCCTAGCAATTTTATGGCGTTTATGGCGCTGTTTATTCCTTTACTCCAGCCCGTAGGTGACGCTGAGACTATAGGTCAAGCGCACTGCAGCCGGGGCCGCCGGATCGTAGTAGGGCAGGGAATAGAGGTCGGCGAAAATCGTCGGATCGTTGCTGGAAGGGCAGATAGCGGAGTAGTTGTTGCCCCAGGAAACCGACTCGGAAACCGAGATCATCTCGCCCAGACGAGTGTTGGAGACACCAGCCAGAGCGGTGGCCCGCTCGGTCGCATCGGTCATAGCAGCTTGACGAGCACTGGCCTCCAGTGCCTGACAGTCGCGAATCGTGTAGCCCACCGTAGCCCCTGAGCTAACGTAGCGATTGGTTTTTACAACTGCCGTATTGATCGCCGTAAGCAGTTGTTCGACTTTGTCTGGGGTGGGCTGATTCAGCACCATGCGTATCCGCATTGAGCCTGGTGAGCTAAGGTCAGGAGAAACTTTAACATTGGTTGCGCCTGCTGCAGTCGCCGCTTCGGTGGCGTTAGTGATATCGCTGGCCAGCACCTGGGGCTGAGCAGGGGTCGCATCTGGGTTCGAATAGTCAGAATAATAGCTGTTGGGATAGAAAGACATCATGATCATCGCCTGATCTGCCGGAGCGCTGATCTGGCCTGTACCCGTGACGTAGAGGGTCTTGGTTGCCTGACTCGTCGAAGCCTGGGCTAGCTGG
>JBJTUI010000253.1:0-9349 GCA_046080625.1 Elainella sp.
CAGACCTCACATTGGTAAAGTGCTTATGGCTATGGTGGGTCAATCTTCGTTTCGCCGCATTCTACTACTGCGAATCCTGCTGCTCAGCATCCCAATCTTGTTTTTGGGCATGGCAGTGACGTTCCGCAAGGCCAGAAGTAGCCTGCTGCAAACGGCTCGCCAAAATTTGGAGCAGAGCGCGATTCAGAAGGCCGACGCGATTCGCGATTCGATCAACGCCCTCCAGACCAGTCTGGCGATTGCCAGCGAAACAGCTTCGCTCCAGACGGGCTCACCTGTCGCAGCCAGGACGTTTCTCTCCCAGCTCCAGCCCCAGCTGCCCACCGACGTGCAGTGCCTCCAGCTCAAGGATCTAAGCAACAGCCAGATGGTGGCCAACACCTGCGATAACCGCGTCCTCGATCCGGTTGATACCCAGGCCTGGGCCAAGCAGCGGCAAACCGCAACGCTCAACCGCACCTACACGCTGACGGTCAACATGCTCAACCGTCCGCCCCAAACCGATAATGTCAGCCAGCTGAATCTGCTGATCAGCACGCCGGTCTACGATACGGCGGGGCAACTGCGCTACAGCCTCACGGCCCAAACCGTGGTGAAGCAGTTTGAGTCTTCCGCCCCCTGGCTGCTCCAGGGCAACACGATTGTGATCGATGAGAAGGGCACCTTTCTGGCCCACCCCCAGCCGGGGCAGGTGGGGCTGTCGATTGCTCAGGCGGGCGATGTCGATCGCTATCAGGACATTCTCAACAACATTAAGCGCGGCGACGCCGACTCACGGCATCTGTTCAATGTCTCCAGCGACCAGACCGAATGGATCGCGGGCTTCAGCCCCCTAACCGTGCCGACGGGCAGTCGGCAGACCTGGGCTGTTTTGGCAATTACCCCGGTGGAGAGCGCCCTGCGGGGTCTGTCTGACATCACCCAGATTCTGCTGATTCTGACGGTGGGGCTGCTAGCAGCTCACCTGCTGGCCATGCTCTATATGGCCCGCGATCTGGCCCTGCCGATCGAGCAGCTAGGCAAATATGCCCTGCGGATTCACAAGCGCGACGCCCTAGAGCGGGCTCCCAAAAACTTCCGGATTCGCGAGCTCAACCACTTGGCCGAAGTGCTCGACAACATGGTGGGCCGGTTAGAAGAGCGGGCCAAAGAGCTGGAGTCGGCCTGGCAGGAGGCTGAAGCGGCGAATAAACTCAAGAGCGAGTTTTTGGCCAACACCTCCCACGAGCTGCGCACCCCGCTCAACGCGATTATTGGCTGTATCCGCCTGGTGAAGGACGGCTGCTGCGACAGTCGCGATGAAGAGGTGGAGTTTTTACAGCAGGCCGACAAGGCGGCGATCCACCTGCTCAAGATCATCAATGACCTGCTGGATATCCAGCGGATCGAGGAGAAGAAGCTGCCGCTGACGATCGAAACGGTCGATTTGCGCCAGATCATCAAGGACGTGGCCGATTTGCAGGCCGTGCCGATCCAGCAGAAGGGGCTAGAGCTCACGGTTTCTGACCTGCCAGACCCCCTGCTGGTGCGAGTAGACCCGGCCCGGCTGCGTCAGGTGCTGCTGAATATTCTCCATAACGCCACCAAATTCACGGATCAGGGCGGGATCAGCATCCAGACTGATTTAGAGTTTTTGCAGGCGTTTAGCAGCCGCCCGGTTCATCAAAACGGTCATCGCGAGCCGGAGGTTGAAGCCGAACCCTGGGTGGTGATCGCGATCCAGGACACGGGGATTGGAATTGATCCAGCCCAGCAGCACAAGCTGTTTCGGCCCTTTGTCATGGTAGATGGCTCTACCACCCGCAAGCATGAAGGCACGGGTCTGGGTCTGGCTATTTCCCGTAACCTGGTGGAGATGATGGGCGGCCAGATCAGTCTACACAGCGCCGGGTTTGGCCAGGGCACTACGGTGAAAGTTTCGCTGCCGCTGCTGAAAACGGTGCCAGAGCCGCTCAACGGCCAAGTGGATCAAGCCTCAGAAGCCACCCTGGAGCCGGAGCCTCCCCACCCCCTCTTGTCCTAAGCCAACTGCATAGTACTATAACTGCGTAGCACTATAAATGTAATACCAATTCTTTTTGAAGCTGCACAGAATAAATGGGGGTCAAGGGGGCTGCGCCCCCTTGTGGGGACGGAGTCCCCACACCCCTCTTTACTATGGAGGCTCATAGAAAATTGGTATAAGGGCTGGTGAGCTGACGGGGCCAAGAGATGAAAAAAGCCTTTGGAATACCGCAAGAAACCGAAGTTCAGGCTTTAATAGATAAATTCTGCCTATAGCTTCACCCCCACGCATGAGTCAACCTGGTTACTACCGCTACCCCACGATCAGCGGCGAGCGCATTGTATTTGTTTGCGAAGACGACCTCTGGACAGTGCCCCGACAGGGCGGCATAGCGGTCAGGTTAACAGCCAATTTGGGCATGGTGCGGCGGCCCCTGCTCTCCCCCGACGGCACCCGTCTGGCCTTTGTTGGGCGCGAGGAAGGCCATTCCGAGGTCTACTGTATGCCCGCCATGGGCGGTGCGGCCCAGCGCCTGACGTTTGTCGGGTCGGCCCAAGTCGCGAGCTGGAGCCGGGACGGTCAGTCAATTGTCTTCGCCAGCGGCGCTAAACAGCCGATGGGACGAATGGCCCATCTCTACCAAATTTCGCCAGAGGGTGGCCTGCCCGAACAGTTGCCCTACGGGTTGGCCCACAGCATCGCCTTTGCCCCCCAGGTGGGCACGGTGATTGGGCGCAACACTGATGACGAGCCAGCCTACTGGAAGCGCTACCGGGGCGGACGGGTCGGGGTGCTCTGGGTGGATGCTGCCGATTCGGGCGAGTTTCGCAAGCTGATTCAGCTGAACGGCAATTTGACCTCGCCCCTGTGGCTAAGTGACCGGATCTATTTTCTGTCTGACCACGAGGGCATTGGCAACCTCTATTCCTGTACGCCCCAGGGCGAAGATCTCCAGCGCCATACCGACCACCGCGAATACTACGCCCGCAACGCCTCAACCGACGGCCAGCAAATCGTCTACCACTCTGGGGCCGACCTGTTCTGTTTTGACCCGCAGGCCGGAGCGACCCAGCAGATTCCAGTCGAGTTTCACAGCCCCCGCATCCAGCGCCAGCGCAAATTCGTCGAGGCGTCCGAGTTTCTAGAGCATTTTGATCTGCACCCGGAAGGCCATTCCGTGGCGTTGACCACTCGCGGCAAGAGCTTTTGTTTCGGCAATTGGGAAGGCGCGGTGTTTCAGCTGGGCCGCCCGGAACAGGGCCGCTATCGCCTCACCCGCTGGCTGAACGACGGCGAACGCCTAGTGGGGATCTCCGACCGCAGCGGCGTCGAAACCCTGGAGATCTTTGCCCCAGATTTTGCCAAGGAGCCAGAGGTCCTAGAGGGGCTGGATCTGGGACGGGCAACCAGTTTGGCCGTTTCGCCAACCGCCGATCAGGTGCTGATAGCCAACCACCGCCATGAGTTGATCTGGGTGGATCTGGCCAGCCGGGAACAGCGCCTGCTTGACCGCAGCGACTTCGACCGCATCCACGGCTACTGCTGGTCGCCCGACGGCCAGTGGGTGGCCTACAGCTGTGCCGTCACCCAACATACCCTGTCGATCAAGCTGGGCAAAATCGCCGACGGCAGCACCTATTGCCTGACCGCGCCCCGGTTTCGCGACATCAGTCCGTCCTTCGACCCGGAGGGCAAGTTCATTTATTTTCTGTCGGTGCGCGAGTTCAACCCGGTCTACGACAAGGTCTACTTCGATCTCAGCTTTCCCAAGGCCGTGCGCCCCTTTTTGATTGCGCTCCAAGCCGAGACGCCTTCGCCGTTTGTGCCACTGCCCAAGCCGCTGAAGGTGGGCAAAGCCGAGGAGGCCGACCAGCCCAACAGCTCCGATCTAGCCGAGCCCGAGCCAACCGATCAGGAGGCAAGCGAGGCGAACGAGGGCGAGAACGGCGACGAACCTCAAATTGAACCGCTGAAAATCGACTTCGACGGTATCCAGGATCGGATCGTCGCCTTTCCGGTCGCCGAGGGCATCTACCGCCAGATCTGGGGAGTTGAGGGCAAGGTGCTGTTCACTACCTTCCCGGTGCAGGGCAGCCTGGATGGCCGCTACCCCAAATCTGACCTGAAGCCGACGCTAGAGCTATATGACTTCGAAGCCCAGAAGCAGGAGCGAATTGCCACGGATGTCTCCAGCTTCCGGGTCGGCAAAGACCAGAAAACCCTGATCTATCGTTCCGGCTATCGCCTGCGGGTCTGCGGCATTTCGCCCCAGGAGCAAAACCGCAAGGATGAACCAGGCCGAAAAAGCGGCTGGCTGGATCTGGACCGCGTCCGGGTTTCGGTCAACCCCGAGCAGGAATGGGCCCAAATGTTTCGCGAGGTTTGGCGGCTCCAGCAGGAGCAGTTCTGGACGGCAGATATGTCTGGGGTCGATTGGCAGCGGGTGTTCCAGCGCTATCGTCCCCTGTTGGATCGGATTGGCACCCGCGCCGAATTCTCCGATCTGGTCTGGGAAATGCAGGGCGAGTTGGGCACCTCTCACGCCTACGAAGGCGGCGGTGACTACCGCGATGAACCCAACTACCGCATGGGCTTTCTGGGCGCAGACTTCCGCTATGACCCTGAAACCGACGCCTACCGGATTGAGCACATCATCCGGGGCGACTCCTGGTCGGATCAAAGCTCGCCGCTCCAGCAGCTCGGGATCAACGTCAAAGAGGGAGATTTGCTGCTGGCGGTCGGGGGACAGCGGGTCAGCCAGCACTGCTCGCCCCAGGAGCTATTGGTGAACCAGGCCCGCTGTGAAGTAGCCCTGACCTTTGCCTGCGCTGCCGAGTCGGTTGTCGGAGAAGCAACGTCCCCTAACCAGCTGAACGGCCACACCACCCGCACTGTCACCGTCAAAACCCTTTGGAGCGAAACCAGCCTGCGCTATCGCGAATGGGTAGAACGCAACTACCGCCAGGTGCAGTCAGCCACGCAGGATCAGATTGGCTATATTCACATTCCCGACATGGGCACGACCGGCTTTGCCGAATTCCACCGCTACTATTTTGCCGAGGTGCACAAGGCCGGGCTGATCGTGGACGTGCGCTACAACCGGGGTGGCCATGTGTCCCAGCTGATTCTGGAGAAACTGGCCCGCCAGCGGATCGGCTACGATATCATGCGCTGGGGCAAGCCCGAGCCATTTCCGTCTCACTCAATTGCAGGCCCGATCGTGGCAATCACCGACGAATATGCGGCCTCGGATGGCGATATCTTCAGCCACAGCTTCAAGCTGATGCAGCTGGGAACGCTGATTGGCAAACGCACCTGGGGAGGAGTGATTGGCATTTCGCCTCGCCATTCCCTGGTGGATGGGGGCATGGTAACTCAGCCTGAGTTTTCCTTCTGGTTTAAAGACGTGGGCTGGCAGGTGGAGAATTACGGCACCGATCCCGACATTGAGGTCGAGATTACGCCCCAGGACTGGGTCAAGGGCCGAGACACCCAGCTAGAAACCGCGATCGAGGTGGTTCTGCAAAAACTGGCCGAAAATCCCGTGGTTCTACCCGACTTCAGCCAGCGTCCCCATCTGCCGTTGCCCAGCTAGAGTTCGGGCTCGCTAGAGTAGAGATCAGGAGTGACGGTTGTTCGGCAAGCGTGAGAGTGCAAGAGGAATAGTCGCGCCATGACCCAGAAACTCAAAATTGGTGAGGTCGCCAAAACCACCGGTCTGCCGGTTAAAACCATTCGCTATTACGAAGACATTGGTCTGCTCTCGCCTGCGGTTGAGCGTTCCCAAGGCCACTATCGCCTGTTTGATGCCAGCGTTCTGAATCGGTTGGCCTTTATCCGCCGCTCCCAAACCCTGGGCCTCAACCTCAAGGAGATCCAGCAGCTCTTGGCCGTCCATGACCACGGTGAACTGCCCTGCGACCAAGCCAAACAGCACCTCGAAGCCAAGGTGGCTGAAATTTCTCAGCAAATCGATACCCTGATTACCCTGCGAGCCGAACTCCAGGGCCTGCTGTCAGGCTGGCAGGAACAGCCCGCCCCCGATCGCCTACAGCACAGGATTTGTCCTAACATTCAGAAGGATTAGCCCTGGCGATTTGCAGCTGCTGCCCCGTCTGACCTGCTGCCGATCTGCCGCCGGGTAAACTGCCAATTGGCAAACGTGAGGTGCTATGGATCTGTTCTCAGCTGCGGCAACCGGGCTGGTGTTTTTGCTGGGGGCTGCCGTGGGTAGTTTTCTGAATGTGGTGATCTACCGCGTTCCGGCGGGGCTTTCGGTGCTGCATCCGCCCTCCCGCTGTCCCCAGTGTTTGCGTCCGCTTAAAGCCTACGACAATGTGCCGGTGCTGGGCTGGCTCTGGCTGAAGGGGCGCTGTCGCTTCTGCAAAACTCCGATTGCGGCTCGCTATCCCCTGGTCGAAGCGGCGACGGGCGCTCTGTTTGTCCTGGTGTTTCGAGCCTTTGACTTTTCTTGGCCGACCCTGGGCTACTGGGCCTTTTTCAGCTGGCTGCTGGCCCTGTCGCTGATTGATCTGGACACCCTGACCTTACCCAATTCCCTCACCCAGTCGGGTCTGATTGCCGGGCTAGTTTTCCAGCTCTTGCTGGGCTGGACTGCCCCAGATCCAGGCTGGGCCGCGCTGGCCACTGCTCTGATGAACGGGGTCCTGGGTGCCGTAGTCGGCCTCTGGCTGTTTGACCTGATTACGATTGCGGGCTCGCTTCTGTTTGGCCAGACGGCCATGGGCGGTGGCGATGCGAAACTCGCGGCCATGATGGGAGCCTGGCTGGGCTGGAAGCTGCTGCTGATCGCCAGTTTTCTGGCCTGCGCCATTGGGGCGTTCCTGGGCGGGGGAGCGATTGCCCTGGGCCTGATTAGCCGCCGCCAGCCAATTCCGTTTGGCCCATCTCTGGCTCTGGGTGCAGTCTTGGCTACGTTTTGGGGGAATGCCCTGATGGCGGGCTATCTGCGGCTATTTTTTCCACTGCTTTAGGGGCGGGCTAGCTCCAGATATAGATATCAGAAGATACAAGATGTGGATAAATGTGGATCAAGGGCTGGCAGCGAGGTTCCAGCCCTGAACCGCAAAAGAATAAGCCCAGCAGAATTTAAGGTGCAGACTTTAAGGTAAATTCAAGCTAGCCTCATTCAGGTTTAACCAGACTTCTTAAACTTTGCGCTCCAGTTCCAGTATGCTGCTGAATATACGGTCATTAGCCCTTTGGGGCTCGTGTCCATTGTGACAACGCCAATCAAGAATCAGTGATGCGTAATAATAATTCCTTTGCCTCGCCGACCGTCATCAATCCCAGAATCAGTGGTGCGACTGCTTTATATCGCTCCAAACCAGAAGTTTTAGATCGTGCGGATCGCAGTGACGTTTTTGCGCTACCCATTGCTCCAGGCAGGTTTCGAGCTAGCGCCACGCTCACCTTGACCGATATTGGTGCTAAGGAGCGTTTCAACCTAAAGGCCGAGCTGTTTTTTAGCAGCTCTGAACTCACCCAGAACGCTGTTGTCCCGGTTGGACGCCCTACCATAGTCAAGAGTGCTTCCCGCACGATCCAGCTCAATTTTGAAAACCCGGCTTCTACGCCAAGCACACTCTACATCCGGTTCACCAGCCCAATGCGCAATCTGCGGTATCAGTTTTCGGCTACAGCCCAGTTGACCTAAGCCCAGTTGACTTAAACAAGTTCAATTCCAGCTCTTGGTTCACCCCTCATTAACGGGTTTTTAGGGAAAGTCTGGAGAGCCCCCTCCAATGGGAGTATGATCAAGCCACATGATCAGAATTCAAGGTTCATTGCCCAGAGTTGAATGAACCGAATGCGGCGAATGGGCTTGTGCTGTTTGCCTCGTCTGATCTGCGCTCGCTCCCTGCTTTCTCCTTTGTATAGAATCGTTTTGTGACCTGGATTACGATTAAAACCACGGGCACGCGCTGGGAAGCTGAATGGATGCAGCAACTGCTTGCTGCCCATGAGATTCCGGCACGGGTTGTTAGCCAAGGTGCAGCCTCCCACTTGGGCTGTGGTGTACCGGGAGCGCTGCAAGTTCGCCCGCAAGACCGCTGGGCTGCTCTACTGCTGCTCAGTCCAATTGAAGAAAACATTGAAGAAATGCTGGATAAAGCCGAATAGCTGTGCGGAATCAACGCCCCGGCCAGATCGGACTTTTAATGATCTTCCATCCTGATGTTTAACTGCTGAGCCCATGTCCCTATTTGACTGGTTTGCCAACCTGCCTGCCAAGCCCAAACGCAAAGAGCCGCAAGAGCGGGAAATTGCCGATGGCCTCTGGACAAAATGCCCCTCCTGCTCGGTGTTGACCTACACGAAGGATCTCAGATCTAACCAGATGGTCTGTTTGGATTGCGGCCACCACATGCGGATCTATGCCGACGAGCGAGTCGAGCAGCTGATTGATCCCGGTACCTGGCAGCCGCTGGATGGGGATCTGCGGCCTGTAGACCCGCTTGGCTTCCGGGATCGCAAAGCCTACAGCGACCGGTTGCGCGAAACCCAGGACAAAACCGGGCTGATCGACGCCGTGAAAACGGGACTGGGCCAACTCGAAGGTCTGCCCTTGGGCTTGGGCGTGATGGACTTCCGGTTCATGGGCGGCAGCATGGGCTCGGTGGTCGGTGAAAAGCTGACCCGCCTGATCGAGCGCTCCAGCCGGGAGCGGCTGCCGGTGGTGATTGTCTGCGCCTCGGGCGGTGCCAGAATGCAGGAAGGGATGCTGAGCCTGATGCAGATGGCCAAAATTTCTGCGGCCCTAGAGCGCCATCGCGAAATGGGCCTGCTCTATATGCCGGTTTTGACCCACCCCACGACGGGCGGCGTCACGGCCAGTTTTGCCATGTTGGGCGACATTATTTTGGCAGAGCCCAAGGCCACAATTGGCTTCGCTGGGCGGCGCGTGGTTGAACAAACCCTGCGGGAAAAGCTGCCCGATGACTTCCAAACCTCGGAATATCTGCTCACCCACGGCTTTGTCGATACAATCGTGCCGCGCACCCAGCTGAAGCGCACCCTGGCCCAGCTAATCCGTCTGCACCAGCCCCAGAGCCACTCCCAGCTCCAGCACTCCCAGGAGGCGAGTTACGCAACAGAAGGTACGGCTGATAGAGGTACGGCTGACAATAGCAATAACGGCCATTTTGCCTATGTGCATAACGCGATGCCCAACCCCATCGCCGATGCGGTCCCTGATACGGTGCCCGACAAATTTTCGATTCGAGTCAGAGCCGAAGATTAGGTCGTTTTGAGGGGCTTATATTACAATCTTGCGAAGGCCAGCAGGGTCTCCTGTTGCCCTCTTCGTCTGCTCAGCCCGAC
>JBJTUI010000254.1:0-4507 GCA_046080625.1 Elainella sp.
CCGCCAGCGCATCTTCGACCTGAAACTCCTGTTGATTGCGAGATTGCTCGATCACCGCGCGCAGATCCCGAATTTCGCGGTCGAGATGCAGGTCTTTGCGGGGATTCGCGGCCAGGATCAGGATTTTCATTGGGGCGGGGGCAGATGGGAACAGGCGGGAGCGCGTGACAGGAAAAGAGTGACAGGGAGCGGCGTCCAGCAACGCTCTAATTTTCCACCAAAATTCTCGGTTCTGCCAAGCAAGGAGTTTCAGCTCAGCAGTGCTCAGACTTGGCAGCGTGGTTTACTCTGTGGATAGGGGGACAGAGTGGATAGGGGAATCGAGAGAATTAACTGTCCAGATTGGCAGTATTGCAGTGCGGTATGTCGAGCGGAGGCAACTATGGTTTCTAGTCCAGAGAACGGAGTCCAGACCGAAACGCCCAGTTTAGCCACCGGCATGCTGCGACGGGTGCATCATATTGCCCTGCATGTGCGGGATATGGCGGCCTCGCGGCGGTTCTATGGCGAGGTGCTGGGGCTGCGGGAATTACAGGGCGAAGAGGTGCCCCTGACGCTGAAGGCGCTGTTTGAGGCTGGGGAAGCGGCCAACTTTGTCACGCCCGACGGCACGGTGATCGACCTGTTCTGGAAGCCCGCCCTGCATCCGCCCGACCCCGATCCATCCAAAGAATTTACCCGCGCCGGACATCTGGCCTTCGACATTGCGCCAGAGCTATTTGACCAGGCGGTGGAGGTGATTCGGGCCAACCAGATCCCAATCGACCACGGGCCGGTGAGTCGTCCGACGGGGCGCGGGGTTTATTTCTATGACCCAGACGGGTTTCTAGTCGAGATTCGCTGTGATCCGGCGTGAGAGACGCTCAATCGTTCGCTGGGTTTGGCTGATCGGATGGTTGGTTGGCAGTAGGCGCTAGGGTTTGATTGTCTCGCATCACCCTGATCAGAAATCGCAGCGCTTCATTCACCGCATCAGCACTGGGGAACATCTCGGCTACGTCAGGCTCTAAACGGACAGTTGTGCTGCCAAAACTCTGTCTGCCAGGACCTAATTTTCTGACGCGCAGACTTTTTAAGTCGTACTCTGCCCGCAAATCATCTGCCATTTCTGACTCATCCCTCTTCATAGGCGTTCCGCTCGGCTCTTGTTACTTCCCTGGCGCTGATCAGGCGAATCGAATTGCCTCTTTCGGTGTACGACACAATCAACAAGCGCCCTCGATTTGACTCTCCTACGATCAAGTATCGCTCCTCCTCCTCCGAGTGATCTGGATCATAAAAATCAACATAGAGTGGGTCGTCAAAAACAGTCTTTGCTTCCTCAAACGAAACACCATGTTTTGAAAAGTTCGCTGCTGCTTTGCTGTCAGCCCATTCAAATATCATGGAGGCATTCTATCATCGAGTTTTTGATGAGAGGAGTAAAAACCGGCAGTTGCGAAAGTAGAACTCCAAAATGCGCTGCGGTTGCCGCTGATGAAATGTTGTACTAGCCCGATCAGCAGAGAGGGTAGAAGATTGTGCTCGGAAAGTTCAGAGGGTTTCACCCAGAGAAACTCTAGGTGAGCTTCACGCGATGCGAGGGGTGAGGGAGCGTTTAGATCCGGCAGTAAGGCCGCAAAAACATGGTTGATCTGGTGTCGCTGGCGATTGTTTTCTAGCCACTGGTGCTCAACTGTACCCAGATAATTGGAAACTTGGATACAAAGTCCCGCCTCTTCGACCAATTCACGGGCCAGCGCAGCAGGCAGACTTTCTCCAAACTCGACGTGCCCTCCCGGCAGAAAAGTGTTGGTTGCGCCCTTGCACCGGGCAACTAAAACATGGCCATTGACCAGAATGACTGCCCGGACCACGATGCGGATGGAATGATTCTCCACAGGCTTAAAAAGCAGAATTTTTGGTGAAAGGATGCTGCTGAAGGCTAGCCATCTAAATCAACTCCTGCGTCGCGATTTGGCGGACAATTTCGGTGACTTCGGCAGCCATGCGGGCATCGAGCTGGCGGGCTTCTTCGTCTTCGTTGCCGGAGGATTCGGCTCCCAGCAAAGCCATGCAGACCGTCCGCAAAATTCCCGGTTTACCCTTGGCACGGGGGCGTTTGTCGATGTACTGGAAATAGGCAACATAGCTCAGCTCAGTGCGGGCTCGGCTCTCGCTGCGGCCAAACCCCATTTTGGAAATAATCACGGGCGACTCGATTGCCGAAGCCAGACCCAGGGTTTCAATCGCCGCATCGATATAGCGGGCCGTATCGGTACCCATGGCTCGCACGATCGTCTCCAGGCTTTTCCAATCGGCGTGGGGAATCCGGACGGCCAGCGGCAAATGGCCATGCCAGCCCAGCAGCGACATCACCCGAGTCAGATCGTAGGCCGAGATTAAATTATTGCCAAAATGATTCGGACTGGGCGAATCCAGCAGCAGTTTGCGGTCAGGCTGGTTGACCAGACAGGGGGTTTGCAAGAGCGGCGCTTCGCCATAGCGGCCCTGAAATTCCAGCACCTTGTTGCCAGTCATCTGCTTCAGCCAGCTCTCCAGCTCTGCCGGGGTGAAAAACTGCTTGAACATGGCCGCCACCGAGTTAGAGCTAGCAATCGCCGAGCGGTAGCTGACCAGATCGATCGCCAGGTTATAGAAACCGTAGCCGTCCAGCGCCCCACTGGGGCAAACCAGCCCATCCCGCACTGGCACCGACGGGTCAATGCTGTTGGCTTTGGCCGCCACGTCGATCAGCGGAATGATTTTGGTCGTGCTCCACATCTGGGCGGGCTGAGTCGCGTTTTTGCCCAGCCAGCGCGTCCAGATATCGCCGTTGACAAAGCTGCCGACAGAGACACAGGCTTCGACAATATTGGGATGCAGAAAGTCGAGGCTGGCGATTTCGGGCACCGCACCCAGGCCGGGATAGGGCTTGAAGCTGACGGTGATACCCGTGCCGGTCTGGACTGCCGTTTCGCCGTGCGAGGCGGTTTGCACCCCATCCGGTTTTTGCAGCATCCGATTGGGAAACAGGGAGACATCCGGCGCATAGGCCGAGGTCTGGTAGCCCCGGTCTAGAAAGGCCAGCTTGGCAGCATTAAAGCCCGCTTCCTGGGCCAAAAACTGGCTGTAAACCTGCTGACGATCGGTCGCCTGGGCCAGCAGGAACTCGACCGGATCGGCGTTCGTGACCGACCAGGCAAACTGGGCATCTAACACCCCGGTCTGCATGTTGGGCAGCCCGTAAAAGCTACAGAACCGGGTCATGGCCTGCTCGGTCTGCCAGTCGTAGCGGCCCGTCACCCAGTTGCCCGCCGGGAACAGCCGAAACGGCGTCAGCAGGGTCTGAATATCGCGCATCAGGCGACCCGAACCTTTCCAGCGCTGAAACGGCACCGTCACCGCCTCAGTGATGTCGTAAATCCCCAAACTCCAGGTGGCAAACTCGGCGGGTACCGTATCGGGAATTTCCAGCACCCGGCAGAGCATGGCTGACAGCTCGCCCCGAGTAACGTTCTGGCTGGCCCGTAACAAGCGGACATCCGGGTAGTTGACGATCACCCGATCCGAAAGGGTGGCGGTGGCCACGGCCCAGCGAGCCCAGTTGGGAATCTGGGGCGCATCGTCAAAAAAAGCCTTCAGCGCCTCTTCGGTTTGGGCAATTGGTTTGAGCCCCAGCGCTGTCGCCAGCACCAGCACCGCCTGCATCCGGGGCAGCACCTGGTTGGGCTGGAAACTGCCGTCGGGATAGCCCGAAAACAGGCCGCGTTCATAGCCCCAGATAATCGACGGGTTGGCCCAGTGGGTCTGGGTGTCGGGGAAACTTACCGCCGGACGCACCACCGGCAGATAGGGAAACACGCGCTGAGTCAGCGAGGCAAACTCGGCCCGAGTCAGGCCGCCGTCCGGTTTGAAGCTGCCGTCGGGGTAGCCGTTGACCAGCTTGCGTTCAGCCAGGGCCAGAATACAGGCTTTAGCCCAATGGGTTTCAATATCGGTAAATTGCATGGCCTTAGAGTTCAAAGACGGAGAATGGGCAGCATCTGCACCCGATCGGCTCGCAGTTCGCCAAGCAAAGGCCGTCCTTCCCCAGCCCAGGGGCAAGAGCATCAGGGCCGGAGCGGCTAGGGACAGTCTGAGAAACGTGGAGCGATGCAGCACTATACCCTCCTACCACGGGCGGCGAGAGCTGATTTAACCCTACTTGCGAGCCTCACACCCAGATCTGATAAAGCGGGGTCTGACGAGGGCTGGGGGCTTGATGCGACCCTGCTCAAACTTCACGGACGAACCTGAACAGGCAGAAGCACTGACGATGCTGACCTAAGACAGTTGAAAGACAGTCTGAAAACAAACAGTCTGAAAACAAACAGTCTGAAGACTAAAACAGCCTGGAGACTATTTGACCGCAAAAAGTCGCAGCCACAGACTGGAATAGAAATTTTTCTCTTAAAAGAAATTCTAGGGGAAACCGGCAGATTTCCAAAGCAATTCGCGATCCGGCCTGAAGATACTGTCTGAAGAT
>JBJTUI010000255.1:0-5622 GCA_046080625.1 Elainella sp.
GCAGGTCGAGTGGAATTTGAAACTGGTTGTCCATGTCTATTCCCAAACTCATCTGCTCTGATCATGACATAAGCGCTCAGCCGTGCTTGTTCCCACACACTAGATGTAGAAAGACACCACGGCAATTCTGGAAGAACCATCACTTTCTATCACAATCATTTTCTGATGGGGTTGAAAAATTTAACGTCGTGGCAGGCCATTCGGCTATTTGCGAAACTATTTGATTGTCATGTGTTAGGTCATCCACCCTGCTATAAGAGTAATTCTCCCGCTAAAATTCTCAGCCGCGCCATTTTTTATGGCATTGGCTTCTTGGCCGCGGTCAAAACTTTAGTCCAGTCGAGTTGGCAAAATGGCCAAATCTACACCCAGATTGATCAGGTCAGTCATTCAGCCCAGGCTTAAACCGACTGCAAATATAGGCTGTAAATGCTGTAAATGCTGTAAAGACAGACTACATTTACCGGCCAACTTCAAATCAGCAACTCTCTAATTCTGTTCCTTATCTGCAAGAACCATGAAAATTCTGGTCGCCAGCCACACCTACATCGTCGATTTAAATTGCGAGAAATATAAGGCGCTCTCCCAACTTGCGCCCAATCTGGAAGTCACGGTTGTCGTACCCAAGCGCTGGCGACCGGGTGGCGTTCAGAATCGCCTGATCGAAACTCAGCCGCGTCAGGAAGGCAACTTTCGCGTTGTGCCGCTGACAAATTTTAGCCAGAACAATCAAGGGCTGCTTTGTTTTGGGGCCGAGCTGATTTCACTGCTGCGCCAGTTTCGACCCGATATCATCCAGGTCGAGCAAGGGGCGAAGGCAATTGGCTACAGCCAGATGATTACCTTAAACCGGCTGCTGGGCTTGGGCGCTAAGAACCTATTTTTCACCTGGTGGAATTTGCCCTATGACCTCAAGTTTCCAGCAGCAGCGCTGGAGTCCTATAACCTGCGCCACACCCATGGCATTATCTCGGGCAACCAGGACGGAGCCGACATTTTGCGCCAGCGGGGCTATCAGGGCCCCATTCAAGTGATGCCCCAGCTCGGGGTCGATGAAACCCTGTTCCGGCCCCAGGCTCAGCCAGAACTAGCAGCCCAGTATGGAATTCAGCCCGACGAGTTTGTGGTTGGGTTTGCTGGTCGGTTCGTGCCGGAAAAAGGGTTGCTCACCCTCTATGAGGCGCTGAAGCAAATTGGCCAGACCCGCCCCTGGAAATGGCTGCTGATCGGTCGAGGGCCGCTACAGGAAACGGTGAGCGCCAGGGCCGCCGCCGATGGCCTGACGGAACGGCTGATCTGGATTGAAAGCGTGCCCCACGCCGAAGTGCCCCACTACATCAACCTGATGAATACCCTGGTTCTGCCCTCCGAAACAACAGCCCAGTTCACGACTCTGACTTCTACCGGCTGGAAAGAGCAGTTTGGCCATGTCTTGATCGAAGCAATGGCTTGTCAGGTGCCCGTAATCGGCTCCGACTCGGGCGAGATTCCCCACGTGATTGGAGATGCAGGGCTGACCTTTCCAGAGGGCGACGTGAGTGCGCTTCAGGAGCGTTTGCTAGAGCTGATCGACCAACCCGAGCGGGCAGCTCAATTGGGCAAGCTCGGCCACGACCGGGTGCTTACCCGCTACACCAATCTGGCCATCGCCCAACAGCAGCTCAATTTCTACCGCCAGTTGGTCAATCAGCCCGTTGGCGAGACTCTATCGCCGCGCTTCGGGGTGAAATGCGGGTAATTGTTCTGCTTGCTCTCGGGTCAGGCCGCTAGCGTAGACAATTTCGGCCTTGTGATCCATTCGGGCCTGATCAGCTGGCAGCAGAACCTGCATGCCCGAGGGGCTGGTACCCAAATCGACAACCACATACTGAATGCGACCCGTATCGTCTAACAGAACATCAGCCACCGTGCCCAACTTTTCTTCTGTTGTGCTCGACAGCATTCCGGCTATCAAATCGGAATGCACAGCAAATCCTCTGATCTGATGATCGCCGCCCTGACTCTGGACCTGGTTTTGGGCCTGATTCTGGGAATACAGACTGTATTCGTCAATTGTCATTAGTGCCATAGGATAAACCACGCTTTGACTGCTTAAGGATTCGTGTCCTATAGGCTATTCGGTTGAAAGTAGTTTTAGCATCTGCCCAGAGCCACAAATTAACCGTACAGAAGCCGTCTCTAGCTCAATCAATTGGTCTATTTATCTCTATCGCTATAGAGATAGCCTCTCAAGTTGATCTTTACTGATGATTAAATCCCACCAATGAATACTCTCAGCGTTCTACAAATCGTTCCGTCTGTTTCACTGGTTTATGGTGGGCCAAGCCAAATGGCTCTGGGTTTATCTAAAAGTCTGGCAGCTCAGGGGGTTAACGTGACGATAGTAACCACCAACGCCAACGGCGACAGTGGCCAACAGCCTCTAGATGTGCCGCTGAATCAGGCTCTTGAGCAGGACGGCTACCAGATTCGTTACTTCAACTGTTCACCGTTTCGTCGCTACAAGTTTTCCCTAGATCTGTTGAAATGGCTATCTCAAAACGCCGATCGCTATGACGTAGCCCATATTCACGCTCTGTTTTCACCCGTCAGCAGCAGCAGTGCCGCGATCGCTCGGGCTCGCCAGTTGCCCTACATTCTTCGCCCCCTGGGCACCCTAGATCCCGCAGATTTGCAGAAGAAAAAGCAGCTGAAGCGCCTCTATGCCCAATTTCTAGAAGCGCCCAACCTGAAGGGAGCGGCAGCAGTTCATTTTACCAGCGATCAGGAAGCCAAGATTTCAGAGCGGTTCGGAGCGGTGACGCGCGACTGGGTGATCCCGCTGGGTGTTGAGCTTCCGGAGGCCGGCCCAACCGATCTGCGAGCCCAGCTGAATCTACCGACCGACCGACCGCTGGTTCTGTTTATGTCGCGGATCGATCCCAAAAAAGGGCTAGACCTGCTGCTGCCTGCCCTGGAAGACCTGCTGGCCGAGCTGCCGTTTCACTTGATGGTGGCGGGGGCAAATCCGCAGGAGCCACAGTATGAGGCGCAGATTCGCCAGCAGATTCAAACCTCTGGGCTGGCAGCCCACACGACCTGGATGGGATTTGTGACGGGTGCGCTCAAAACCCAGCTCTTGCAGGCTGCCGATCTGTTTGTTCTGCCCTCCTACTACGAAAACTTCGGGATTGCGGTGGCCGAAGCGATGCTCGCAGGTCTGCCGGTGGTGGTGTCGGATCAGGTGCATATCTGGCCCCAGATCGCCCAGGCCGAGGCAGGCTGGATCTGCCGCTGCGATCGGGCCGACCTGACCCAGCAGCTGCGAATCGCCCTCACCCACCCTGAACAGCGCCAGCAGCGCGGCCAGAACGCCCACCGCTATGCCCGCGAGCACTACAGCTGGGAGGCGATTGCCCAGCAGATGATTCGAGCCTACGGCACAATTGCCCGCTCCTGATTCTGGTCCTGAGCTTTGGCTTTTGGCTAATTTCGCAGGGGCTGAAGCGGACGATAGACCGGCAGTGTGAAATGGAAACAGCTGCCCCGGCCCTGCTCGGGGTCAGAGTCTACCCAAATCTGACCAAAATGGGCCTGGACGATGCGTTTACAGAGGGCCAACCCAATCCCGTAACCCTCCTGAGCCGCATCGCGCTGGAGTCGAAACCGATCCTCAAAAATCCGCTCCTGGTTTTCATCAGGGATGCCGGGGCCGGTATCGCAGATGCTGACCTGCACTTTCTGGGTGGTGCGATGCAGGATAGCAAGGCTGATTTTGCCAGATTGGGGCGTGTATTTACTGGCATTGTCGAGCAGATTCACCAGCACCTGCCGCACCCGATCCGGATCGGCATAGACGCGGGGCAAATCCGAGGGGAAGTCGGTCTGGATCTCCTGGTCCTTCGCCTGAAACTGCTCCTGGAGCCGGGCCAACACCTCCAGACAGAGTTTGCTGAGGTCTAGCTCCTGGGGCTGGATGCGGAGTTCGGCCCCCCGCTCGCGCGCCACTTGCAGAATATCCGTGATCATCCGGTCGAGGGCGCGGGCCTGGTTACGGGCCTGTCCCACCATCTGTACCAGCAGCTCCGGCGTCATGCGCGGATGTTTAACCTCGCGGGTCAGGCCCATCTCCAGGGTTTCCAGGGCAATCGAAAGGGTGGTCAGCGGGTTGCGCAGGTCATGGGCCAAAATCGCGATCAGCTGATCCTTGAACTGGAGCTGGGCCTGGAGATCTTCTTTTTCGCGCTGGAGCCGAAACACCTCGTCCGAGAGCCGCAGGAACTCTGCCGACTGGGAGACAGACTGAATCTGGGGTTTGGTCAGCCTGTCGGGTTCGCTGTGAACTGCCGCCTGGAGCTTGGCTGCGGCCCAATAGTCCTCCAGAGCCCTTTGCCAGCGCGGCCACCAGTTTTCAATCTGGGCCGTCAGGTTTTCACCCGCCAGGGTTTGGCGCGGTTCAGGAAAAATTTTGATTAGAGATGGCGTCGCCACCAGCCGAAAAAACTCGGCCAGATGGGGCTGTTCGCTGACATCGATCACTTGCAGCTCATAGCTATAGGTTGACTCAGCCGCCAGCTGCTTCAGCCGACTGCGAATCTGCCGAATCCGTTCACTCGAAATCGGGCGCTTATCTACAAACAGCAGGAGCTGAAGCGATGAGTCATCGGGAATGGAAGATGGCAATGCCTCCATGCGGGTCTACTCTATCCTGAAAGGGGAGTGAATCATAGGAATTGCTTGGAGCGACGGAATCCAGCTTTGGCTAGCTAGGCATCAAGGCCACGAACCAGCGAGCAGAATTATTTTCTTAATTATTTTGACAGATTTGTCAGGCATTATTTTGGTCTAGAAAGCCGGGAGCGTCAAGTTGCTGGTCTAAACCCTCTGGCTTGCAGAGTCCTCCGCCCCGTCCCCCTGTTGCCTATCGACATCGAAAATTACGCGATATTGCGGAGATGACAGCGGAGACGACAGCCGTGCCGGAGCTGAGGTCGGTCCTGGCCCATGCCTGAAGTTCAGCTACATAGTTCAGCTCTGAGACTCAGCTCTGAGGTTCAGCTCTACAGCAGCCGAGCGATGATCAGTAGGGCCAGCCCCACCTAGTCCAGCCGCGCCCCAGGTTTATCTGCAACGGAACTTAACTGATCAGCTGCGGCAACTTGTAAGCTTCGGCAACTTGTGAGTAACTTAATGAATACAGCGTTCACAGACAGGTTGTGAATATTGCATCGGGACCTCTGCTGAGCGGGTCAACGACCCAAAGCAATCCAATTGAATGGTCTAGCCCCTGAACCGTCTAGCCCCAGCTTCCTGGGCTCAGCTTCGACCCTCTGACGGTTGAGGTTCTAGAATTTGAGCTGCCAGAGGTTTGAGCACCCAGAGGGTTCGGGCGCGATGATTCGGGCACGATGGAGTTAAACCAGCCTGTGGGGAATTGGAGATACAATAAGCTGTGTTAATTTATAGGGATTTATTTTCTCATTTGGGACAGCAGCCATGAAAATTCTGGTACTGGCTTGGGAGTTTCCGCCTCGAATCGTGGGAGGCATTTCCCGCCATGTAGCAGAGCTGTACCCGGATATGGTGAGGCTGGGGCACGAAGTTCACCTGTTGACCGTGGAATTTGGCCAGGCACCCCACTAT
>JBJTUI010000256.1:0-5899 GCA_046080625.1 Elainella sp.
GGCGTTCAACCTGAACGGGTTCAACTTCAACCAGAGCATCATCGACTCACAGGGTCGTGTTGTCTCGACCTGGGCTGATGTTTTGAACCGTGCGAACCTGGGTATGGAAGTGATGCACGAGCGGAACGCTCACAACTTCCCGCTGGATTTGGCTGCTGGTGAAGCTGCGCCTGTGGCAATCACTGCACCTGCTATCAACGGTTAGGTTCTAGCCTTGAGCTAAGCTTGAGCGCCCCAACAAGGGGCGCTTTTTGCATGGGAAAATTAGGGCAATTGATACCCATTTGTTGCTCATCAAGCTCCAGCGATTGCTTCGTCAGGAGGTGCCCCAGGGGTTGCCGCATGTACAAAATATCTGGAATAGAGCTTTGGCGATGGCGACAGCAGGCCCAGCAGCAGGCTCGCTTAGCCCAAATTCCTCCAGGCGAAGTAGATTGGCTGCTTCAGGAAGTCGCTGGTCTCGATCGCCTCAGCCTCAAACTCGAAACCTTCAAAGATGCTGTCGAAATTGGCCTGCGCCATTCCCTGTCGGATTTGGATCAGCTCTGGCAGCAGCGGTTGCAGCATGTTCCGGTGCAATATCTGGCTGGAACCACGAGCTGGCGGCAGTTTTCGCTGCTGGTGTCTCCGGCAGTGCTGATTCCTCGCCCCGAAACCGAACTCCTGATTGACTTGGTCCTGGCTGCTGAGGTCCAACTCGATCAGCCGAGCCACTGGGCCGACCTAGGCAGCGGCAGTGGTGCAATCGCGCTGGGCCTAGCTGAGGCGCTGCCCCTGGCCAAAATTCATGCTGTGGAGGTCAGTCCTGCCGCCCTGGAAGTCGCCCAACAGAACGCCCAACGCACCGGATTCGCCTCCAGAATTCGGTTTTATCGGGGCAGCTGGTTTGAACCGTTGGCAGCGCTACGGGGTCAGCTAGACGGAATGGTGTCCAACCCCCCCTACATTCCGCAGGCAATGCTGGCCGATCTCCAGCCCGAAGTGCAGCAGGAACCACAACTGGCCCTAGATGGCGGCCTAGATGGCCTAGACTGCATCCGAAGGCTGATTGTCACAGCTCCGGCCTATCTCAAGTCGGGTGGGCTATGGCTGGTCGAACTAATGGCAGGCCAGGCTAGGCCTGTGGCTGAACTGCTGGCCCAGCAGGGCGACTACCGCGATATTCAAATTCATGCCGATCTGACCGGAATCGAACGATTTGTCCTGGCCTACCGTAGATAAGGGCAGGATGGTTTTCTGAAACTGATTCTTTCGGGTGTCTTTCTATGGCTGAAGTTTCCCTTGCTGAATTTATTGCCGCTGCCAGGGCCGGTACCCAGCTCGTCAGCTTCCCGACCGATACGGTACCCGCTTTGGCCTGCCGTCCGGATGCTGCCGCCCTGATCTATGCTGCTAAGCAGCGCAGCGAAACCAAACCGCTGATCTTGATGGGCAGCGCTGCTGCTGACCTCTGGCCCTACGTCATGGGCAGCGAGGCGGAATTAGCTGCTTGGCAACAGGTGGCAGAGCGCTACTGGCCCGGTGCCCTCACCCTGGTGCTGCCAGCCAGCCCCCAACTGCCCCAGGCGATGAATCCAACCGACCCTACAACAATCGGCCTGCGCGTTCCCGACCACACAGTTGCCCGGCAGATCTTAGCCCAGACTGGCCCTCTGGCCACCACCAGCGTCAACCGTTCAGGGGAGCCAGCCCTACTGTCCCTGGCCGAGGTTAACGCTCAATTTCCAGAGGCTTTGACGCTGGGGTCAGATGCCATGCACAGCCTTGACCCAGACTCCGATCTGTTGGCGGTACCAGCTTCTGGGCAGCCGTCTACGGTGGCAAAATGGAGCGGTCAGGGCTGGCAAATTTTGCGCCAGGGGGAAGTTAGGCTACCAGAAGCTTAGGTTGATCTGGGGTCAGCACTGCAAACTCCCGCGCTTGATCTGCTCCCGCTCGATCGCCTCAAATAGCGCTCTGAAGTTGCCTTCGCCAAATCCCTCTGCCACCTGGGGCTGATGGTCTAACCAGTAGGAGCGGCGCTCAATCAGTTCGAAAAAGAAAGTGGGCTGCTCAAAAATTGGCTGGGTGAAGGTTTGCAGCAGCAACGCCTGGGTGTTGTTAGCCTGCCAGTCGGCCAGGACTTCTTGTTCTGCGATTTGCTGCTGTTCGATGCGGCTGAGGGGCAATCCAGGGCGGCAGGCTAGCTCTTCGTAGTAGGTAGCGGGAACAGACAAAAAGTTAACACCCTGCTGTCGCATCTGGGCCATTAGCGGCAAAATCTGGTGGGTTCGCAGCGCAATATGCTGGATGCCAGCACCCCGATTCCAATCGAGAAATTCTTGAATTTGGGACGTTGGAGAGGCGGGCTCGTTGATTGGCATCTGAACCGTTCCCTGGGGATGACGTAGCACTTGGCTACACAACGCCGAACGCTCGGTCTGGATCGTGAAGTTCTGGTGGCGCTGGAAGCCAAACAGATCCTCATACCAGCAGATTGCGCGCTCTAAGTCGCCCTGAGCTATATTTAGCACCACATGGTCAATGCCGCTGAATCCGGGGGCAGCTGTCGCCGTAGACAGCAACATATCGGATAGCGAGACCTCGGGCAACGAAACCTCGG
Source organism: Elainella sp. (assembly GCA_046080625.1). Classification (GTDB taxonomy): domain Bacteria; phylum Cyanobacteriota; class Cyanobacteriia; order Elainellales; family Elainellaceae; genus Elainella. The sequence continues at coordinate 2,603 of JBJTUI010000256.1, forward strand.
ACAGCGAAACCTCGGGCAGCGAGGACTTGGGCAGTGAAGCTGTTTCGACCAGCGTATGCTGTAGATCTCCCCAGCCCCGAATTGTCACCATCCTCTGGGACTGATCGTCCGTTTGGCTAGTCGGCCCAGCATGCAGGACTTCTACGCCCAGCCGCTTGGCCCTATGCAGCACCTGATCCAGATCGGCAACCTGAAAGGCCAGATCAGCTACGCTAGGCGGGTGTTGGTTCAGGTAGGCGGCGACTGGGCTGCGGGCTGAATTGGGTGACGAAAGCCGGAATTGAATCACCGGCCTGCCCCAGGATCGGCCATTGAGAGATGTCAGGGGCCGAATTGGCGAGTAACCCAGAGAGATAGTCGTGGTGTCGGCACTAATTTGGCGGAAAAGAACGTGGAATCCCAACTTTTGGACAAACCAGGCTTGCCAGCGTTGGGCGTCTTCGACATAGAAATGAACGTGGTCGATGTTCATTATGACTCCAGTCGTTTGGGCTTAACGTTGAGCTGAGGGAAGGGGGAAATCTGCTGTGTTCTCGACCAGAGTGAGTTGCCAGCAGTTTAGCCTATTTTGCTCCCAGCAAGACAATACTCCCAATACACCAGGGACAGAGGTTCTGGGTTCTGAACATCTTGCTCTGACCTGCTAAAGCAATCGAAACCTGCTAAAGCAACCCAATAGTCAGCGATAGGCAGATAGGCAGCGCAGATAGGCAGCGTCTGTTGCCCCAGGTCCAGGGCCTGTACCAAAGCTATCGTTGAACGGTGGCCAGCGGTTTATCAAGCCGCTTCGGCTTATACTGACCCACTGCATACTGGTCAATATGGCGGTAGAGGCCGACCCCGGCACTCACGCGGCAGGAGAAAAATTCCACGATAGCCTGACCGTCAGGCGCGAGTTTCACCTTGGGGGACAGATCCTTTGGCTGTTCCGTTTGCCACTGCCACTTTACCTGGGCTGGAACTGCGTCAACCAGCCGATGGTGAGTCCAGTTGCGGTAGTGACCGGCGGCCCCAAATTCGCGCAGCTCTCGGCACAACAGGGAGGCCACCAGAAACGACACAGCCGAGCGGTCACCCTCAATAGCTTCCATAAAATCAGACAGGGCTCGCTCAGGCTGGGGGGGTTGTTTCAGGCCACTGCTGGCGGAGCAGGCTTTCTCTAGACGAGCAGTTGTGGCAAATTCTTCTGGCACAGCAAACACAAGTCCTGCCGTACTGCCACCGTCCTGGTATAGGTAGCTGACCAAACGCCAAGTCGGTTTCAAACTAATCCCTGGCAGTTTGAGCAGAGCTGCGCCAGGGTTGACGGTGCTCACAGTCCAGTGGGCATAGGAGCGGGGCGCAATGATTTCTTCAGCAGTCAGGCCGCCAAACGTAAAAATACTGCTCAGATCGTCGATTGAGGACGGCTCTGGCACGTCATCGGTGTCTTCAAGGCTAGCCCAGGTTTGGGATTGCTGATCGGCTGCTACAACAAGCGTGCCCTGGATATATTGTCTGATTTGTTGAGCTGCTGCTAGTGGGAATCTTTGGATAGACATGTGTAGCGTCAAGTCTGTGAGGCTATAGCCTCAGCATGCGAGCCTGTGACAACAAAAGAGGAGTAAAAGAGGCTGAGGGTTGGTGAACTGTTTTCGAATTGGCCACGAACCAGGCAAAGTCAAGGTTTAAAAATGATTCAATATTGTGCTGGAATTCGAACTTAGCCGAAAAGGATTGGGCATCAACAGCCTGGAATTCTTGAAAATCACTCCAGTACCTCATATACGCACGCTTGGGATAGATGCATGATTAGGGTTCCCAGTCTGTTGGAGTAAGCCACCAAACGGATGCCGAATCCCAAGCCACTTCAAGGGCTGATTGTATTCTATTTCTTTTCGAGGAACAGAGTCCTCAATCCAGCTAGATTGCACGCAATACAACCTCTCTCAGGTAAGGTCCAGCTCTTTCAGGTACAGCCCAGATAAATACCGCCCAATAAATACAGGGCTCCGAGCAGCTTTTGGGTGACGACGCAGCCCCACATCCCCCGAATCTACATTGAGGAATCTGACCCGGTGTAAAACGAAGCTGCGATTGAACTATCAGCCGACTGCACGGTTATGGTGCTACGCATATAGTTCTACGCACTTGGTTTAGAGAGAGGGGATGGAGACGCAGCCCCAAGCCAGCGGCTCCACCGTTCAGCTGAGCACCCACGTCGAAGCCCTGCACCCCGTCCTAATTGAAAAGAACGCGGCTGTAGAGAAGTCAGAAAAAGCTGTCAGCCTCAACCGCTTGGCGCAGCGTTCCGGCGCTTTGGATGGCAGGGTTCAATTAATTCTCTGTTCTAAGCCAGCGCTAGATCAACAGCCGATCTCTGTTCATCGAACTACTGGCATGTTCTTCGCTATTGGAAGCAGCCAGTTCAACGTCTGGGGTAGGCAGCTCAGATCCGGTTACAGGTTCTTCCAAAGCAAATTCTGGCTCTCGATACAAATTGAGGAACTGAAGGAGGACATACCAGAAAAAAGTAGGTCCTTCAATCAGGTAGCGTTTCCAAAGGCGTTTAGGTTCAGACAACAGACGGTATAACCATTCCAACCCCAGTTCGCTGATCCACTTCGGGGCACGGTTGATATTACCTGCCTCAAAATCGATGGTGGCACCAATGGCCAGAAACAGCTCAACTTTCTCAAACTGGTCGCGGTACTTATAGATAAATTTCTCCTGTTTGGGAGAGCCAACGCCAACGGCCAGAACCTTGGCGTCCGATTGGTTGACTATATCTATGAGCCGCTGGCACTCGGCCTCGTCTTTTTCAAAGCCATAGCTGGGAGAATGGGCTCCTACCACAATTTCACGCCCGACGCTGGCGTTAATCCGCTTTTGAGCTTCGGCGGCAACACCCTCAGCAGCCCCAAGTAGAAAAATTTTGACCGACGGGTTGTGGCGGTGATACCTATAAAACTCGGGAAATAGATCGGAGCCAGACACCTTCTCGCAAATCGGAGTTCCTAGCAAACGAGAAACGTAGTACAAAATTTTGCTATCGCAGGTTCGATAATTGGCACTTTGATAGGCCAGAAAGAAATCGCGGTCTTTCTGGAGGCGGACGAGATGGTCAACGTTGGGCGTGAATACCACACCTCGGTTGAGCTGTTTCAACAGCTCCGACATTGACAAGTTGTCAACTTCAATATTCAGCAGTCTGATACTACCCATCTCAACCACTCCCTCCCAATCAACGAGCTGACCCTACGAACAGCTTTCTGGCTTGCTAACTTCAGTGCTGTGATACTGTCGAGGCTGACTTTA
>JBJTUI010000257.1:0-8312 GCA_046080625.1 Elainella sp.
AGCACAGGCACCCGTTTTGAGCGCGCGCATCACCTGTTCGAGCAGCGCCACTCGCTCCAGGTTGAGCCCCTTGGTCCGCTGCCAGGTTTTCTGGATTGAGGCATCCAACGCTGCCTGCTTCTGGTCTGCTGTGGGCTGATCTGGCTCAACGCGCTGGGACAGGTAGCTCGGGTTGATGCGATAACCCTGGCCGTAGAGGGTTTCAATCAGATCGCCTACCCCAACCGCATCTAGCTTGCGACGAACGCTTTTGATATGGGATTTAACCGTATCTTCATTGGGCGGATCTTCGTTAAACGACCAGATCTGATCGACAATGGCGCTGCGGCTAAAGACGCGATGCTGATGGCGCAAAAACAGCTCCAGCAGCAGATATTCTTTGCGGCTAAACCGCAGCAGTTGCCCTTTGTAGGTGACTTCACAGGCCGTAGGATCTAGGGCAAGATTGCCGCAGGTCAGCACCGATTCGGTAATCGGATTACCCCGTCGCAGCAGCACCCGAATTCGAGCCGCGAGTTCCTGGACGTTAAACGGCTTGACCACATAGTCATCTGCACCCGCCTCCAGACCAATCAGCTTATCGGTTATGGTGTCGCGGGCTGTCAACAGCATGACTAGAGCCTGATTTTTTCGCTCTCGCAGTCTGCGACAGAAAGAGATACCGTCCAGTTTAGGCAGCCCGATATCGAGCAGGATCAGATCGTAGGGAAAGGCTTCGGCTAGATCCCAACCCGCATCCCCTTCTGTCGCTATATCCACAATGTAGCCCTGGGCATCAAGGATGCCAGTCACAACATCAATAATGCTTTCGTCATCCTCTACTAGTAAAATTCTCATCTTCAGTCAGAGCTTGGATTCAATATCATAGCTCGCTGTCCTAGTCCGGTGGTGATGCGGCAGCGTGAAAAACGGCTGTCTGTTTAGGCTGGATTCCGGCAGCAGCTCGAAAGCTGCGAAGATCTAAACTTATAAATCTGCTCAGCTTTGCCCGAAACTGCTGCAAGAATTGTCCTGATCTCAGGATTTAAAGTGAGTAAGCGCAAGATAATTGCCGATCTTAATTGTCTTCTGATGGGATAAGTGGCTTTGACATCACAAATCGAACTGGTTGCAAGGGACTAGCTTGATCATCACTACCAGAGAAGCTCTGGTAATGGTGTTACTGTCCACAGTTTTTTCACTTTTTGGCTCTATGCTGGGGATAGATTGACTGTGCTTTTCAAGTTGATTGCCCTAGACTGCCACACAATTACATTGCTTAGATTGCTGCATAGCTGGGCTGTTGCCCGACTGGCAAATGCCTAAAGCAAATGTCTAGGGCAAAATGTCTAAAGCAAGTGCCTGACATGCTGGGGGCACAGCGTTGGACAGGTGAAAGCAGTCTATTAGTCCGATTGGTTGAGATTGATCAAGCTTCCCTGTGTGATATTGGTGCTTTGAGTTTGGCATAGCATGAGCCGAGGTTAAGTGGTGAGAGCGCCTCATCTCTACTTTCTGCACATCTGATGATTACTGTAGGACTGCATTTTAGCAAACTTGGTTTATCGGGCTGGTCTGCGGACAGGCACGGTGCACCGAGAGGCAAATTAGCAGCAGTGTTGTCAGAGGCAGTGTTGTCAGAGACTGTATCCTGCGGCGGTGTTTGGGGAGCACTAGAATCACAACGCTCTAGAGAAGGGCGGGAACCTGGCAATGGAAACACTATTGATTAATGAGCAGTTCGTATTTCAGTTCAAGTACTGGCGAGATGGCCAAATTCGCGTGGGAATGCGGTTTCGCAGCAATCTGTTTGAGTCTGTCTCCCAGTTCAAACATAACCAGCGACCGCAGGCCTTTGAGTTGGCCTGGCAACTGGACCAGTCTGGGAAAGAGGTTGTGGTGACTGCCTCTCCCACCCAATACACTGTCTGGGTGAATCTCAGGACGGCGGGCAATTCGGTGCGTTTCCCCAACCGTCTAGACCTATCACCGTTGTTAGAAACCTCGAATCAGCCTCCCGCTGAGTCAACCCTGCTCCAGCCAGCCCTGTCTGCTTAAAAGCGGTCTGTGGTAAAGCAGTCTGTGGCGGCCTGCTGGGAAACGCACCGGAAAGCTGTTTGAGCGGCCTGAACGCTAGGCGATACAGCGCCACTCCTGACACTGGCAGCAGACCAGAGCCCTGCCTGAACCCTGGTTGACAGGGGCGAGCTTGTCGGTGAAGATTGAGGATCGCATCAACACTGGCGGTTTCACTGCATGACAGCTCTGGCGGTCGGAGATTTTGCCCCCTGGTTTACCCCTGTCGTTCCCTTGCCAACTGGCTCGGCTTCAGTCGGGCAGGCCCAGGCCGGGCAGGATTTTGTTATGGGCGGCTACCGGGCGGTGTTGTTCTTCTTCGGCAGAGCCCAAGATCCGCAAATCAAGGCTGTTTTAACCGAGCTTTACCAGGCCCGCCAGCAGTTTGCCCAGCAGCACCTGCACTTTTTTGCGATTGGCATCGATCCGGCAGATCGGGTTCTGGAGCAGCATTTGACGCCCTCCAGCCATTTTCACTGGCTCTGGGACGTGGGCGGCGAGATCAGCGTGCGCTATGGCCTCTGCCAAATTAGCCCAACCGGCAGCATCACCTACGATCCCACAACGTTTGTGCTAGACGAAAACCTGAGAATTCTGGCGCGCCAGCCGCTGGCAGTCGGCACCACCTATGCCCCCCAGCTCCTGCAAACCCTTGCGACCCTGCCCCAGCCTGCTCCGGCCCGGTTGATTCAACAGCAGGCTCCGGTGCTGCTGATCCCCAACGTGTTTTCAGCCCAGTTTTGCCAGCAGCTGATCCAGGGCTATAGAGCCAACGGCGGCATCGAGTCGGGGTTTATGAGGCAGGAGGGCCAGCAAACCCGGATTGTGCTCGATCCCAAGGTGAAACGGCGGCGCGACTGGCTGCTCACCGAGCCGGGCCTGTTGCAGCAGATCAACAGCATTCTGGGGCGGCGGGTTGTGCCAGAGATCGAGAAGGCGTTTCAGTTTCGGGCCACCCGATTCGAGCGCTATACCGTAGCCTGCTACGAAGCGGCCCAGCAGGGCTTTTTCCAGCCCCACCGCGACAACACGGCCCAGGGCAATGCCCACCGTCGATTTGCCCTCACCCTGAATTTGAACGAGGGCTACGAGGGCGGCTGTTTGCGGTTTCCAGAATATGGGTCCGATCTATACAGCCCCGGCCCCGGCAGCGCGGTGGTGTTTTCCTGCTCGCTGCTGCATGAAGTCCTGCCCATTACTCAGGGCCAGCGGTTTGTGCTGCTGTCGTTCTTCTATGGCGAGGCGGAGGCAAAGCTGCGGCAGCAGACCCAGCAGCAGATTCTACGCGACGGCAGCCTGCCCCAGGTGGGTAACGACCGGATTATCCCCAGTCCAGCCCAGTCGGGTTCAGCCGGATGAAGACCAACGCCGTGCGAGCCCTAGACAAGCTGGCCATTGCCTACCAGCTCTTGCCCTACGAGGTCGATCCAGACGACCTGGCAGCCGAACGTACTGCCGAGAAGGTGGGTTTGCCCGCCGAGCAGGTGTTCAAGACGCTGGTGGTGCGGGGTGACCGGACTGGCATCTGTCTGGCTGTGATTCCGGGCAACCAGCACCTCAACCTGAAAGCCCTGGCCAAACTGACAGGCGACCGTAAAGTCGAGCCCGTCGCCCTGAAGGAACTCCAGCCGCTGACGGGCTACATTCGGGGCGGCGTCGCGGCCCTGGCCTGCAAACGGCCCTACCCGGTGTTCGTGGATGAAACCATCGAGCTGTTCGATCAAATTGCCGTCTCGGCTGGTCTGCGAGGGCTGATGATCCAGCTTGCCCCAGCCGACTATTTGCGGGCGGTGGCCGGTCAGGTCGGCGCGATTGCCCAGGACAAGGCCGGTTAGGCTAGCTGCGGGCATCCAGTCCAGCAGCCCCAGCCCAGTGGCCCCAGATCACCCCCACAGCTCCCTGCCAGACGACGGTTTGATGCAGCAGCCGTTCAAACTGGGCCTGCACGGTTTTGATCTCCCTGGGGCTGAGCCGGTGAGCCAGCTGTTCGACATAGCTGGGCCGAGATTGGCCGGGGCCGAACCAGCGGTTGAGCAGGGCCGGGGTGATCAGCAGCTCGGTGGCGATTGATTGGGTCTGGGTTTTGACGGTGCAGCCCGCCTGGGTGAGGGCAGCTTCCAGGTCGGCTAAACTCCAGTTGACCAGGGGATCGGCAGGGTTGGCGTAGATCGCCTCTTCCGCCTCGATCAAACGCTGGTAGAGCTTGGCAGGCAGGGCCTCAGCCTGGAGCAGGTTGTAGAGGCGCTGGGTTTGGGTGGTCAGGGTTTCGGCCAGGACAATTCGACCACCGGGGTGCAGCAGCTTCAGCCACTGGCGCAGCAGACCTGCCTTGTCGGGCTCGGTCAGCAGGGCGTTGCGGCCCAGCAGACAGTCAAACTTTAGATCGGGCAGATGGGTGGCCAGATGGGCCATCAGCTCAGCCGGGGCCGCCTGGATCAGCGTGGGCCGCAGCAGTTCCGGCAGGGCGGCAATCTGTTCCTGTAGGGCAGCCAAATCGGTAGCTTGACGCAGGCAGGCATAGACGCCGCCTTCTGGCACCTGTCGCAGGGCTTCCCAGGTGAGCAGGCCAGTGCTGGCGTTCAGGTCAAGCACCAGCTGATGGCGCTGAAGCTGGGCCAGGTCAAACACCCGATCCCGGATTTCGGCCAGACGGCCCGCCTGGTTTTGGGCGCGCTGAAGCCAGCGGTCGGTTGCCGCATCGCTGGGGCCAAAGGTGACTGCTTCGGGAGCCAGCCCCACCCCTTCCACCAGAGCGGCCAGCTGGGCCTCGCGCTGTCGGGCCACCTGCTGCTTGATCTGCTGCTCGTAGCCCTGATCCGAGGGCTGATAAAACACCTGGCCCTGGAGGCTGCCGGGTAGATACTGCTGGGCGACCCAGTGGTCGCGGTAGGCGTGGGGATAGAGATAGCCCGCCCCATGGCCAAAACTCTGTTTGTCCCGGTTGGCATCGCGCAGATGGGTTGGCACCTCGGCTTCCCGCGCCCGCTCGACGGTAGCCAGGGCGTCAAAGAAGCCCATGACGCTGTTCGATTTGGGAGCCGTGGCCAGATAGAGGGTTGCCTGGGCCAGGGGATAGCGACCCTCCGGCATTCCCACCCGGTCGAAGGCAGCCACACAGGCGTTAACCACCGCAATCGCGTTTGGATCGGCCAGCCCCACATCCTCGCTGGCCAGAATCAGCAGGCGGCGAAAAATGAAGCGGGGGTCTTCTCCGGCGTAGACCATGCGGGCCAGCCAATAGAGGGCGGCATCAGCATCAGAGCCCCGGATGCTTTTGATAAAGGCACTGATCGTGTCAAAATGCACGTCGCCTTCCTTGTCGTAGAGCACTGCCCGCTGCTGGATCGACTCCTCGGCCACCGCCAGCGTTACCCGGATCTGGCCGTTCTGGGACGGCGTGGTTTCAACAGCCAGCTCCAGGGCGTTGAGCAGGGTACGAGCATCGCCATTAGCCACGTTCACCAGATGGTCTAGGGCAGCCTGATCGATCTGCACCGAACGCTGGCCGTAGCCGCGCTCCGGGTCTTGCAGCGCCTGCCAGAGCACTTGCCGCAGGTCAGCCTCGGTCAAAGGCTTGAGTTGGAACAGGCGAGAACGACTGACCAGAGCTTTGTTCACCTCAAAATAGGGGTTCTCGGTGGTTGCGCCGATCAAAATCACCGTGCCGTTTTCTACCCAGGGCAGCAGCGCATCCTGCTGAGCCTTGTTGAAGCGATGTACTTCATCCACAAACAGAATCGTCTTCTGGCTCTGGGTGCCGCGTCGCTCCTGGGCTGTGGCGATTGCGTCGCGAATCTCTTTCACTCCCGCCAGCACCGCGTTGATCGCAATGAAGTGGGCGTGGGTGGTGTTGGCAATGATTTGGGCCAGGGTGGTTTTGCCCGTGCCGGGCGGCCCATAAAAAATCAGCGAGGCCAGCTGGTCGGCCTGAATAGCGCGACGCAACAGCCGTCCCGGTCCCAAAATTTGGCTTTGGCCAATAAACTCGTCCAGACTGCGGGGCCGCATTCGGGCGGCCAGAGGCGCTTCCGAGGCCATCAGCTGCTGGCAGTGTTGCTCAAAAAGGGTCACGGCAATTGGGTTGCGACATCGGGTTGCGACACGGATCAGGCTTCTTAGCATAGCGCAGGTCTACAGCTCTGGGTCGCTGCGCCCCTGCGACCTGCCCTAACCAAAAAGGATGCGGCTATAGCAACTGCGACTGGAATCGCCCTTCTGAATCACCGCCATTCACCTCCACCATTCGACTGAGCCATAGTCCCCGCTCTGGAGAGAGGGAAAAAGCAGCAGCAGTTGTTACTGTGGGCACATCACTGTAGGAATGGTGTGATTAAAGACCAGGAACTGCAAGGTTTCTGCCCCGGCATCTCTTTGATAGTCAAGATTCTGGTCAAAATTCACGAACTGATAAGTTGGTAATTCGGGAGATCTAAAACATACGAATTTGATAACGCTATTCAGTCGATTTATGAGTAAACAGTTGGAGTAGAGGTCTATGACAAATCGCAGCAATTTTTCTAACCCCGAAGACCGTCGGCAACCCTCTAACCATCCTGTTCCCGAGTCCGCCGTCGAGAACAATCGAGTGATGTCAGAGGACTTCAACGGTCGCCCGATCAGCGAAGATGAACTGGCATATCGAGATGGCTATGTTCAGGGCAGAACCGCAGAACGGGTAGAACAGGTCGAAGAAACCCAGCGGAGTCGTGAGGCCAACAGCGTTGGCGCAGGTGCAATTATTGGTGTTTTGATGGCAACCGTGGCCGGACTCGTACTAGCCATGCTCTACCTCACTCCAAATCAACAAACCGGAGTTGCGCCGACAGAAACCCAGGTTGCCCCAGCCGCTCTCCCGGTCAGCCCCCAGCCCGCCAGCCCCAGCAGTGTCCCGATTACGCCAGCCCAGCCCCAGCTCGGTACCCAGCCGGCCAGCCCTGTACCGAATCAGGTGACGGTGATTGAGCGGGTGCCAGCGGTTCAGCCCTCGGTGACTCAGTCGGTTCAGCCGTCTGTTCAGCCCCAGTTGGTTCAGCCCCAGCCAGTTCAGCCCCAAACCGGCCAGCCGCAGGTGATTCAGCCCACGGTGCAGCCAAACGCGACAGCACAGCCGAACGTAACAGGCTCCCCGGATCAGCCGCTGGTGCCGCCTACCAGCCCCACCGACCCCTACCAGAGCCCCCAGCCCAGCGTGATTACGCCACCCGGCAGCGTTGGCCAACCCTAGGTCTAGCTTAGGTCTGGGAATTGGTCTGGTCAGAGTTGATCCTGGTCGGGGTTGGCCGGCTCGGCACGAAACAGCCTACTGTGACTGGAGCTATAGAGACGCGAGCGGGCAGAATCTGGCTTAGTCCCATTTAGGATTGGGTTCAGGGCCGGACTGATCACGTAGAGCGTCGTGCGAGTCAGGTTTTGGGCCTGGGTCAGCTGGCTAATTTGCTCAAGGGGCACGACCCAGATTTTCTCATCGGGCCAGCCCAGCCTGAAGCAGACCGCCACCCCCGTATCGGCTGGGTAATGCCGCAGCAGTTCGATTTGGGCCTGTTCGACCTGACGAGCGCTGAGGTAGAGGCAGAGGCTGGCCCGGTGGGCGGCGAGACCGGCTAGGGCTTCGGTTGCGGGCATGGGCGTGCGACTGCTGAGCCGGGTCAGAATTACCGTTTGCACCAGTTCTGGCACCGTTAGCTCGATCTGGAGCCGAGCGGCAGCCGCCTGGAAGGCGCTAATTCCCGGAACGACCTCGACCGGAATTTGGGCAGCGGTCAGCAGCTGAAGCTGCTCGTGGAGCGTGCTGTAAAGGCTTGGATCACCAGACTGCAACCGCGCCACCACCTGTCCGGCTTGAACCCGAGCGATCATCAAAGGCACGGTATCCTCCAGGGTTTTGGCCGCCGTGGGTACCACCTCCACCCCAGCCCGCACCCATTGCAGCACCTGGGGCGGCACCAGCGAGTCGGCCACCAGCACCAGATCAGCCTGCTGCAAAATCTGCTGAGCCTTGACGGTGAGCAGGTCTGGGTCGCCGGGTCCGGCCCCAATCAGGTAGACGGCTGCCGCCAGTCGCTCCGAGGCGGGGGACCGGCCAATCTCGGCTTGAGACATCTCCGTATCAGGGGCAGACATATTGTGCGGTCGATCTTGGGTAATTTGGCTTTCTCCGTAGAATCTTTGAGTTTTACCCGTACTTTTTAAAGGGTTTGTAAAAAGGGTCGGTCAATCCGGACACATACGCAATCTTGAGTAAAAGTGGTTGGTAGATG
>JBJTUI010000258.1:0-8378 GCA_046080625.1 Elainella sp.
GCGGATATTGCCCAGGTGGCTGAACAGATATTGGGCCGAATAGGCGCAGAGGCTTGTTTCCTCCCGCAGTTCGCGGATCGCGGCCTGAATCCACAGCTCGTCTTTCTCGGCAGCGCCACCGGGCAGCGAAAAGCGCACCCCATCTTCCGAGACCAGCAAAATGCCTTGTTCTGTTTCCACAATCGCCGTGCCCCGTAGCCGCGTCTTCACCAGGGACAGCTTTTTACCGCGCTTGCCAGCGGACATAAAGGTAGCCGCAAGCTTCGCGCTCATTTTGTGCAGATCATCCATGTGCCGAGGTGCAAAACACAGCAGATTGGAACCAGCCGCTGCATCCGGACATGCCAAGCTAGCCAGCTCCAGCTTTAATCTACTTCAGATCTACCGCTGGCATTTACGGGGCTGGCGACCTCCAGGGCGCTAATTTCATCAAAAATTTATTTGTTGCGACTATCCACTGATATAGCGTTTCTGACTCCTGTGAAGTGATGCCTGGAAAAAGCAATCGCCTCATTGGCCTGACATGATCTGCTCGACGAAGTTGGTGTAGACCTCGCCCGCGACAAACTGGGGGTTTTCCAGAATTCGCTGGTGAAAGCCAATCGTGGTAGGCAGGCCGGTAATCGCGCATTCTCTCAGCGCCCGCCGCATCCGATTCATGGCCGTGGGGCGGTCGTGGCCCCAGACGATCAGCTTGCCGATCAGCGAATCGTAGTAGGGCGGGATCACGTAGTCGGTATAGACGTGGGAATCCATCCGGACGCCAGGACCGCCGGGCGGCAGGTAGCCGCTGATCCGACCGGGGCTGGGGCGGAAGTTGTAGTCCGGGTCTTCGGCGTTAATCCGGCACTCAATGGCATGGCCGCGAAACTGCACCTGTTCTTGGGTGAGCTGGAGCGGCTCACCCTGGGCGATCCGGATCTGCTCGGCGATCAGGTCTAGGCCCGTGATCATTTCGGTAACGGGATGCTCGACCTGGATGCGGGTGTTCATCTCCATGAAGTAGAAGCTGCCAGAGCGGTCCAGCAGGAATTCCACCGTACCGGCCCCAACATAGTTGATGCTCTGGGCCGCCCGCACGGCAGCCGCCCCCATTTTTTCCCGGAGTTCCGGCGTCAGGGCTGGGCTGGGGGCTTCTTCTAGCAGCTTCTGGTGGCGGCGCTGGATCGAGCAGTCGCGTTCGCCCAGGTGGATCACGTTTCCGTGGCTGTCGGCCAGAATCTGAAACTCAATGTGGCGCGGGCGTTCAACGAATTTTTCTAGATAGACCCCGGCATTGCCAAAGGCCGCTTCGGCTTCGCCCTGGGCCGCCAGAAACGCCTTAGCCAGATCTTCTTCACTCCGCACCAGACGCATGCCCCGCCCGCCACCGCCCGCCGTGGCCTTGATGATTACCGGGTAGCCAATCTGCTTGGCAATTGTCGCGGCCTCCTGCTCGCTGGTCAGCAGACCGTCGCTGCCCGGCACCGTGGGTACCCCAATCCGCTGCATCGTTTCCTTGGCGGTAGATTTATCGCCCATGGAGCGAATCGCCGCCGGGCTGGGGCCGATAAAGGCAATCTGGTGGTCAGCGCAGATTTCAGCAAAGCGGGCGTTCTCGGCCAGAAACCCGTAGCCCGGATGGATCGCCGTGGCGTTGTGGGTCAGAGCTGCCGCCAGGATGTTGGGCACATTCAGGTAGCTTTTGCTGCTCGACGGTTCACCAATGCAAACGGCCTCGTCCGCCAGCTGCACATGCAGAGCGTGCCGATCAATCGTGGAATGCACTGCCACCGTGGCGATGCCCATTTCTTCGCAGGTGCGGAGGATCCGCAGGGCAATTTCCCCCCGGTTGGCAATCAAAATTTTGTCGAAGCGCATCGTCTAGCTCTGCAAAAGGATGAATGGGGAACGCCGCACCGCGTCTGAATCAGCAGGCCAAACTCCAGCCTGCACATGGCCAGTGGGGGCCGACGGGGAGGGACTAGGAGATCATCCTATCATGCAGTCTGCTTACTTCTATGGCCCGGTTCCTCTAGTTCTGGCTCGGATTCTAGCCCGGTTCTGGCCTCGCGCTCCTGGCCCAGTGCGATGAGCTGTCTAGGCGCAGGCCACCTAGTTTTGCTCAGCTACCGCGACCGAGGTGCCCAACCCGATCAGAATCAGGCCCGAAACCTGCTGCTGCCGTTTGCGAAACTGGCGGTGGCGCTTGAGATACTGGCCAATTGGCCCCGCAAACCAGGCCACAATCGTATCGGACGTCAGGTTAAACAGCGCCGTAATCAGGCCCAGCAGCAAAAACTGACCGGTCGTCCCTGCCGTAGGGTCAACGAACTGGGGAATAAAGGCCAGGAAAAACAGGGCCGTTTTGGGATTGAGGATTTCGGTGATAATTCCCTGGCGCAGGGCATTGGAGCGACCTGCTCGCCGCTGGCCTGCCAAATCTGCGGCCTCCAAGGCATCACCATTGCGCTCGACCAGCATCCGAATGCCCATGTAGATCAGGTAGGCCGCCCCGGCGTATTTGATCAGGCTGAAGGCCAGCGCCGAGGTCATCAGCACCGCCGACAGGCCCAACCCAGCCGCCACCACATGAAACAGACCGCCCATAAACGTCCCCAGACAGGACAGCAGCCCCTCGCGCCGACCGCCGTGTAGACTGCGGGCCAGCACGTAAAGCAGGCCAGGGCCGGGAGTGATGCTGAGCAGAAACGCCGCCGTCAGGAAAAGGCCGAAGTTGGGAGCAAGGTGGAGCATGGGAGGATGGGGAGATAGGGGGATGAAGAGGTGGGGAGTGGTAAATCACTTTAGACTCTGTTCTCAATTGTCTAGGTTCGCAATTGTCTAGCCAAAATTATCCAAGTAGCTGGGCTTGATGAAATTCGAAGCGGGCCTTAGGGGAGTAGAGAGGGCAAGTCCTCTGCTGGGGGCGCAGCCCCCAAACCCCCACCGTCCTACAAATATTCGCACCTACTTACTTAGTTCAGGCAGCAAAAGAGCCAGGAAGGAAATCGGAGCAAGGTTCTACCCCTGATCTCCTCACCCCCTCATCCTAATTACTCCGCCGTAGCCAGCTCAGTGCTGCCCCGACCGCGACGGCGCGTCAGGCTGTTGTAGAGCATCTGGCCGATGGACTTGATCAGGTTGCCTTCCAGTTCCTGGAACAGCTTCATGTTCATGCCAAAGGCGTCTACCGCTTCCTGGACAATCCGGTCGGCGGTGGCGTCGTCGATCGGCATCTCATCCAGATTGGCCCGATATTTGGTCTTGAAGGCCCGCTCGTCTGAGATCTGGGCGAATTCATAGAACGCCGTGCCTTCTTCTCCCAGGTTGAGGGCGCGTTGGGCGATCCCCTTGAGGATTTGGCCGCCCGAAAGGTCGCCAATGTAGCGGGTGTAGGAGTGGGACACGAGCAGTTCGGGGGCGGTGTTGCCAATTTCCCGAATTCGCGCCACATATTCTTGAGTCGCGGGGGATGGAGCCACCTGCTCACGCCAGTTGGGGCCAAAATAGTAGGCCAGATCTTGCTCTAGAGCCGCTTTCCGGTGTAGTTCGGGGAAATAGATTTTAGAGACAACCGGATGTTGCTTATGGCGCTCCATTTCTTCTTCCATCGCCGCGTAGACGAAGTAGAAGTTGGCGGCCAGCTTCCGATAGGAGTTCTTTTCGACTACCCCTTTCAGAAAGCATTTGATGAAGCCCATGTTTTCAGCGGCGGTATGGGCTTTCTTGGTGCCTTCGCGCAATTTGGCGGCTAGATTACTGGTCATACTTGTTAAATTCCTAATCCCAACGCAATGACTTGTTGATTTGGCGTCCAGTTGATTTGGTGTCTATGAGCGCCCGGAAATCTGCTGCGCCTTCAAGCCCAAATACGGCTTTGACGCTTAAAACCCCAGCGAATTCAGCTAGGCTTATACAGCTCTTAATTAAATTGAGTCACTCGATCGATCGTTTGAATTCTGCTGAATTCAGCAGCGACGATGCAGCAACCTGCACCGAACAAACTGCACCTAAATTGTTACAGTAGACTGATTTGATGAACGTTTGTGTTAAAAATTCTTACGCAAAAGTATGATCCCAGTCCCGCGCTAGCGCGGCTATCGAGGCCATAGCTTCGATCGGAGCTGGTTTTTGAGAATTACACCTGCTGCCAACCGCATCAAGATCGGAATTACCTGAAAATTCATTTACTTAACCTTTGTTTAGCCTAAGTGGGTGGGTGCAAAGATTTGTAGGATGGTGGGGGTTTGGGGGCGCAGTTCCCAACAAATGGCTTGCCCTCTGTACTCCCCTAAGACCCGCTTCGATTTAATCAAGCCCAGCTACTTAGCCGTTCTCAATCTGAACAACCATGAATCCGCAGGAACAGGAGCGCGAGGCTGCACCGAGTCTTGAACTAACTAGCCCTGAGCCAACTAGCCCTGAGCCAGTTAATCCTGAAAAGCCCAGTTTTGAGCATATTCCCGTACTGGCCCAGGAAGTACTGGCGGGTTTGCAGGTGCATACTGGTCATTACCTGGATGCTACGGTGGGCGGCGGCGGCCACAGCAGCCTGATTCTGGCAGCAGCGGCTAACGTCAAACTCACGGCCCTGGATCAGGATCTGGCGGCCCTAGCGGCAGCCCAGCAGCAGCTCGCGCCCTTTTTGGCAAGCGGCCAGGTGCAGGTGCAGCACTGTAATTTTGCCGATTTTGAGCCGGGAGAGCAGCGGTTTGACGGGATTCTAGCCGACCTGGGGGTGAGTTCAGCCCAGTTCGACTGGGGCGAGCGCGGCTTTAGCTTCCGGCAGGATGCCCCGCTAGACATGCGGATGAACCAGCAGCAAGACCTGACCGCCGCCGATATCGTCAACACCTGGGCCGAAACCGATCTGGCCAACCTGATTTACACCTACGGTGAGGAGCGGCTGTCGCGCCAGATTGCCCGCCGAATTGTGGAGCGGCGTCCGTTTCAAACCACCGGCCAGCTGGCCGAAACCATCTTCCACAGCGTGCCGCGCTCCTACCGCTATGGCCGAATTCACCCCGCCACCCGCACGTTCCAAGCCCTGCGGATCACCGTCAACCGCGAGTTGGAGGTGCTACAAAGATTTTTGGCCAAAGCGCCCCACTGGCTAAAACCGGCTGGACGACTGGCGATTATCAGCTTCCACAGCCTGGAAGACCGGATCGTCAAACATGCCCTGAAGGAATCGGAACTGCTGGCCGTGATCAGCAAAAAGCCAATCGTGCCCAGTGAAGCAGAACTGGCGGCCAATCCTCGGGCTCGCTCGGCCAAACTACGGCTAGCAGAACGCCGCAGCGAACCCAGCGAACCGTAGGGCGAAAGTGGAGTCCACCACCAGCCGACCGGCAGGAATTCGTTCTGAGGCAGGTTTAAGGGTCACTCAGCGCATGTTTTGCTTGCGTTCGGCCTTGGGGTCACGACGGCTGGACGCGGCAATTTCGGCATCCATCAGGGTTTGGCCCGTGGCAGCCAGGTAGACATCATCCAGGCTGGGGCGAGACTGGGAAATGCCAAAGGTGGGCAGGCCCGCCTGCTTCAGCGCCTGTTGGATCGTGATCAGGGCTTCGCTCTGGGGCGTCACGACTAAATTCAGCGAGTTGCCCTGGGCCGAGTTGATGATCACGTCCTGCACAAACGGCATGGCTTGCAGCATCGACTTGGCGGTTTCGGCCTCCTCGGGCGGCGTGAATTCGCGGATGCGCAGTGTCACCCGGTCGCCGCCAACCCGGTCTTTCAGCTCCGAGGGCGTCCCGTCAGCAATTACCCGGCCCTGGTCAATAATGGCTACCCGGTCGGCCAGGGCATCGACTTCTTCCAGATAGTGGCTGGTCAGCAGCACCGTCGTGCCATTGTCGCGCAGCTGCCGCAAAAACTCCCAGACCACTACCCGACTTTCGATGTCCAGCCCCACGGTTGGTTCGTCCAGCACCAAAACATCCGGCTGGTGCAGCAGTCCGGCAGCTAAATCCAGGCGTTTCTGTAACCCGCCAGAATAGGTGCCGGTTTTCTGGTCGGCCCAGTCCTGCAAGCCCAGCAAGTTCAACGCCTGCTCAATTTGTGATTTGATTGTGGCGGCAGGCAGATGGTAGATTGCCGCCTGAAGCTGGAGCAGCTCGCGTCCGGTCAGCACCTTGTCGGGGGCGACCGCCTGGGCCACATAGCCAAGCTTTTGTCTGGCCAGCTTGGGGTTGTCTAACACCGAAATTCCCGAGACTTCGATCTGGCCCGCGTCGGGCGTGGCGAGAGTGCAGAGGCAGCGCAGGGTGGTGGTTTTGCCCGCCCCGTTTGGCCCCAGCAGGCCAAAAATTTCAGCCGGTTTTACCGTCAGCGAGACATCTTTGACCGCCTCTACTGAGCCATAGCGCTTTTGCAGGTTTTGAATCACAACGGCGAAAGTCATGCTGGCACACCTTTGAACTGGACAAGATCAAGAACTAGGCAAGATGAACTGGACGAGATGAGTTGAGCAAGAACAGCAGAGCAGAGAACTAGAAAAACCGGATGACCCTCAGGTCGGCTGAATATCGATTGTTTCAAACAGCTGGTTGATCGAAAGATTCAAGCCTGGACAGACCGAGGACTGGATCAAATCACCGTCGCGAAACTGGCTCGCTTCTCCGTATTGACCTGCTGCTAGCTCCAATATGGTAACGGTTCGATCTTGGGGATTGATCAACCAGTATTCAGGAATCCCTCGCTCCTGGTACTGCTGGCGCTTGGCAACATAGTCGCGTCTGTGGTTCTGGTCTCCAGGGCTCACGACCTCTACAGCCAGCCGAGGCGGAGGCATGTCAAGGGTGATGATAGCTCTACGTTCTGTGAGCTGCAAATGCTCGGCTCGCAACACAACCAAGTCAGGATAGCGGGTACGGGGTTTTCCGGGTACTTCAACTTCACAGGCATGGGTATAAACCAGATTTAGAGGAATGCCAGCCTGGATGAAGGCCAGGAACAGGATGTTGGCAATCAGTAGATTGATCCGTGATTCAGACGGCACTTGCGTCAATTCTCCATCCGCATACTCACAGCGTCCCTCTGGTAGGCCGAGCTGTGCCCAGGCTTCAGCATCTAGGTTGACATATTCCTCAAAAGTCAGGTTTCGCGCTGCTTGGGTCATGCGATCGCCCCTGGATAGAGTTGGATTCACAGAGTGCTGCTCTGCCGTTATTTTATCGCAGGCGGATGGGGGAGATGGGGGAGGTGGGGAGGTGGGGAGATGGGGGAGTATTTCTCTGGGCGGCTACACAAGCGGGGGCAGGAGCGGGAAAATATCGGGTGTAGCTCAATTGCTCTACCTAGGCCTATGCAATTTGTTTGGTTCCTGGTTCAGACGGGCTTTCGACCCGGTTGGAAACTCACTCTCCAGAAAGTAATTTCTCAGAAACTCGCTTTTCGAAGCATCTGGCAAAGCGTTGGGCTGCTGCTGGTGTTGGGCTGGGTCTGGCTCAGTTGGGCGACACCAGCCGAGGCCGCCCTGCTCTATACTGCGGACACCTCTGGCAGCGTAATTGTGCAGTCGCGGCGCAGCCTGCGCGACCAGAATCGCTATAGCTGGCAGGTGATTGCCTTCAAGCCGATTGGAGCCGATACTCGCGAGGGGCCGCTGGCGCTGCGGTTGGTGGGGTTTCCGGGGGCAGTCGAACTCCGCCGCGAACCGGCCCGACTTACAGCCCCAGACCAGCCTGAACTAGAGGCCAGGTTAGCCGACCTGTCGAGCCAGATTCCACTGAACAGCCCCCAGCCCCATGTCGGCCAGTATGACCTGGGGACAGCCCTGACGCAGCTGCCCGCCAATCTCCGCCTCCAGCTCCAGGTAGCAACCCGCAGCCGCCCGGTGCAGCTCGCCGTTTCGCCCGCCCTGCTGGAAGAATGGCAGACCGTGGCCAACACCCACTACGCCAATGTGACGCAAGCTTGTGACCGATTTCCAGTCGAAGCTCGCCAGAATTCGGCCTTTCCGGATTGGGTGGGTTGTCGGTAGGGCAGAGATGGGGGAGGTAGGGGGATGGGGAGGTGGGGAGCGGAGGAATTGCAGTCTACTGCGCTGATCTGACCAGCTCAATCCAGAAATCAATCTAGGAAATGAATGGGTTAGCAGCCATAGAGAGCATCCGGGTAAAAAGGGCTTGCTATCTCCCTACCTCCCCACCTCCCCATCTCCCCCATCCTCCCCATATCCCCATCCCCTCCTACCTCCCCACCTCCTCAGCCACCGCTACAGTTTCCATGTTGCTCTGGTAATTACTGGTCCAGTCCTTGATGGCCGGGGGTTGCAGCAGCTCAATCACCCGCTGGAGCGGAATATCAACCCAGTCGGGGCGATTCGTCAACTCATAGCCCAGCTCGTACACCGCCTTTTCCAGCAGGTAGGCATCCAGCAGCACCTGCAT
>JBJTUI010000259.1:0-5931 GCA_046080625.1 Elainella sp.
GTGCCATAGCTTTTCAAAATGCCGACGACTTCGACCAAATTCTCCGGCGATTCCGGCAGCAGGGCACCACCCTGTTCCAGACGAGTCACCAGGTCAGCCATGGGATGGGTTGAGGCAGGGGTTGCAAGCACCATAGGGAGGTAGGGGGAGATGGGGTGGTGGGGGGATGGGGAGGTGAGGGGGTGAGGGGATGGGGTGGTGGGGAGGTGGGGTTTGAGTGCCTGGCTTACTGATTTGGAGTCTGTCCTAGATTTTGTGTCAGACCCGTTTGCCACTTCGCTTTTTTTCCCGCCCGCAGATCAATCGCGGGCTAGTAGAGAAAGTCTGCTATGGGCGAAGCCTTCTCGCAGAGTAGCAGACTGGGCAGGGGTTTCAGTACACTTTAGTGTACTTGCTGTCATTAGCCCGCCGTTCAGGCGCGGGCGGGTGAGACAGCCCAACGATACAGATAAATTTACAGACGCCAGGTGAACCTAAAGCAGACCTATAGGTTATTGCCTACTTGCACTTGGATCTCTAGCCCACAATTCTTGAGTGGAGGGATCTTGAGTGGACAGATCTTGAGTGAATGGTTCAGGTGGGCCAGCTACAGAGAGAATTTTATTTCCCCCACCTCCCCATCCCCCTATCTCCCCACCTCCCCATCCCCTCACCTCCCCACCCTGCTCGACTGGCTCCACTAAGGCGACTCGCTCTAGCCGCTCATGCACCAGGGCGACGGCTGTGGCTTCGCTCCAGCGCACCATCCAGCTGGGTTGGACGCCGAGAAAGATGATCAGCAGGGTGACGATGGCTGAGGGCAGGCGATCTTGCCAGCGGACGCGGGGTAAATTGGCCAGGGCGTCGGGCAGGCGGCCAAAGAACACTTTGTTAATCATGATCAGAAAATACACGGCAGTCAGGCCCGTGCCCACCATGCTGAGCAGCGTTTGCACCGGAAACACCTCGAAGCTGCTGCGGTAGACGATAAATTCGGCGATGAAGCCCATCATCCCCGGAATCCCGGCGCTGGCCATTGCCCCGACAATCATCAGGCTGCCAATCATCGGCAGACCCCGTTCTGGGCTGAGCAGGCCGCGCAGTACGTTGATGTCACGGGTGCCGGTTTTGGCGTAGACCACCCCCACGCCCAGAAACAGCAGGGCCGAGATCAGGCCGTGGCTCACCATTTGAATAATTGCCCCCAGCAGGCTAAGCGGGGTAGCGGCAGCAGCGGCCAGCAGGATATAGCCCATGTGGCCCACTGAGCTGTAGGCGACAATTTTCTTCATGTCGGTCTGGGCGATGGCGGCAAACGAGCCATACAGGACGCTGACGACAGCCAGGGCTGCTAGTCCGGGCGCAATCACCCGCCAGGCTTCGGGAAACAGACCCAGGCCAAACCTAAGCAGACCGTAGGTACCCAGCTTCAGCAGCACGCCCGCCAGCAGCACCGAAGCCGGAGTCGGCGCTTCCACGTGGGCATCGGGCAACCAGGTGTGCAGCGGTACAATCGGAATTTTGATGCCAAACCCCAGCAGCAGCGTGATCAGCAGGACGATCTGGGTGGTGAGGGGCAGCACCTGGTTTTGCAGCACGGCGTAGTCAAAAGTCGCGGTGCCGCTCAGGAAAGACAGGCCAAAAAAGGCCGCCAGAATCAGCACCCCGGAGAAGGCCGTGTAGATCAAAAACTTGGTGGCCGCATAGCCGCGTCGCGCCCCGCCCCAGATCGCGATGATCAGATACAGCGGAATCAGCTCGACCTCGTAGAACAGGAAAAACAGCAGCAGATTCTGGGCGAGAAACGCACCGGCCACCGCACTGCTCAAGATCAGCAGCAGCGCATAGTAGAGCCGGGGGCGGTTGATCTGGGGGTCGCTGCTAAACAGGGCAATCCAGCTGAGCAGACTGTTAACCAGAATCAGCGGCAGCGACAGGCCATCCACGCCCAGCTGATAGGACAGGCCCAGGCTAGCAATCCAGGGTAGCGACTCCTGGAACTGCTGGGCCGAACTGGTCAGGTCAAACCGACTGGCCAACAGCAGCGACCAGAACAGAACCAGGCTAGCCGTCAGCAGGGCGATCTGGCGAGCCCGCGACACCAGAGCAGGCGGCAGCAGGCAGATGATCAATGCGCCCAGCACGGGCAGCCAAACTAAAACACTCAACATGGTTGCGGTGACTCCTTGTGGCCCAGCGGCCTCAAACTTAGCTCAATTCCCAAAGCTCAATTCCCAGAGCTTAATTCCCGAGCGACCTAATTCGCCTGCGTTAAACCAGATCGCTCCAGTAGGTCCAGGCCAGCATCGTTACCACCAGAAACAGCCCGACAAACAGAGTGAGCAGGTAGTTACGGGATTGGCCTGAGATTGTGTATTTCAAGCTTTCGCCGCTGAAGATCGAAGCTACCCCGACAAAGTTGACCAGCCCGTCTACCACATAGCGGTCAAACCAGGCCGTCAGCTTTGCCCCCTGCACTACGCCCAGCACGACACTCAGGTCGTAGAGGCGGTTGATCCGAAAGTCGTAGGCCAACACCTCCCGCACCGGCTTGCCGATCCAATCGACGGGTTTGGCCACCTTGGGGTTGAGATACAGCCCGGCTCCCGCTCCTGCCCCGACCGCGCCCGACAGCAGAATCAGCAGCAGGGCCGGATTAAATTGCTCCCAGGACGGCAACATCTGCCAGCGCAGCAGTAGCCAGGGCAGCAGCAGGACTATCACCGTCAGAGCTACCATCGGCACCGCCATCAGCCAGGCCACCTCGGGAGCCCGCCGCGTTTTGGGCTGGGGCTGACCTGCAAACACCAGGCCAAATACTCGCACCAGGTTAAAGGCTGTGAGGCCGTTCACAACCAGCAAAATGCCGATCAGCGCCGGGGCAGTCGTCCAGATGGTTTCGGTCCAGGCCAGCATGGCCCAGAAGCAGCCCAGGGGCAGCAGACCTACGGTGGCGATTGCCCCAACCCCATAGGCCGTGACGGTAGCTGGCATCCGGGTTCCCAGTCCGCCCATTTCGGTTAAATCTTGGGTGCTGGTGGTCAAAATTACCGAGCCGATGCTCATGAACAGCAGCGCCTTGGCTACACCATGGGTCAGCAAAAACAGCAGCGCTACCTCGTCCTGCTGGGCTCCAACGGCGAGAAACACCAAACCCAGATAGGCGCTTGTGGAATGGCAGAGCGCTCGTTTGATATCGATCTGGGCAATGGCCACCAGGGACGCGCCAATCGCCGTCATCGCGCCCAAAATCATCAGCACCGTCAGGGCCAGGGGCGAGAGGGCCAGCACGGGCTGGAGCTTGATCAGCACATAAGCTCCGCAGGCCACAACCACCGAGTTGCGCAGAATCGAAGCGGGGTTTGGCCCTTCCATGGCCTCGTCTAGCCAGAGGTTGAGCGGAAACTGGGCGCATTTTCCGGTCGGGCCAGCCAACAGCGCCAGACCTAATAAATCGGCGGTGAGGGGCGGTAGGTTGGCCTGCTTGGCCCAGAGATCTAGATGGGTGAAGTCGAGGCTGCCCGCCAGAGTGGAGAGGCTGACAACGCCCATCAACAGCAGCAGATCGCCGACTCGCTTGGTTAAAAAGGCGTCTCGGGCCGCAGTGACCACCAGCGGCTGAGCATACCAGAAGCCCACCAGCAGATAGGTCGAGAGGGTGAGCATCTCCAGCAGGGCGTAGCTGAAGAACAGCGAATCGCTCAGGGCAATGCCGGTCATGGCTGCCTCAAAAAAGCCCATCAGGGCATAGAATCGGGCCAGCGCCCAGTCTTTCTCCAGATACCCCAAGGCAAACACCTGGGCCAGCAGGCTCAGGGCCGTGATCACAAACGCCGCTCCCAGGCTGGTGCGCGAGGTCAAAAACGTGATCCACAGATCAAACCCCGGCAGACTCAGCCAGGGCACCAGCAGCCGGTCAGGCGGAGCATCCCAAACGGCCCAGAGGACGATGCCCGTATGAATCAGTGCCAAAACCGTCATCAAAATATTGATGTAGGCCGCCGGACGCGAACCCGTGCGACGAACCAACCCCAGCGACCAGGGTAAAGTCAGCAGGGCACCGATCAAGCCGTAGATGGGAACCCACCAGCTTGATTGATAGAGGAGCTGATTCATAACAGGTGTTTCCTAAATGCTAGAAAGCAGAGTGCTGAAGGTGAGTGATTGGAAGCGGAGAACGAAGAGCAGGACTAAAAGCGGTAGATGAAACCCTGAGGACACCCCTCAAATAACTTGTAATCTATACGAGAGTTTATGGAAAGACCGCAGTTTCAGCATCAGAGTCGAGAAATAGAGCTACAAAAGCCCACCCCTGATCCTGCTGTAGGTCACAGCTCGCTTTGTAACGACGATTTGTAACGACCAGATCTTGAGGGCAGCAGCGCTCGACGCAGCGGAAGCTGAAACCACCCAAAAATGCTTTGTAAAGAAATAGTAGCATTTACTAAACAAGTTTTTGTATCATCACGATTTAATAACTTTATTCCAGCAATCTTATTATTAATTCTTTAAGCGGCGCTTGCTGGAAATCTAAAGTCTTTCTTATGAATGATAGAATTGTTTTTAGCTAACTATCTGGCTAATCAGTGGATTGATAGTGGATTGATGTAAAACCAAGCGCGACTTGCAGTGCAAATTGCAGCCGTCAATTGGCCATAGAAAATCCCCTGAAAGAAATTATTGAAAATCATTCAAGAGGTGACGCTATCGATTAGAAATTCATTCGGATTGATGCACATTTGTGCGAGTCAAAGATTCAGCTCAAAAATCTAGCTAAAGCTAAGCGGTCAATTAATCAGTAGTAAACATAGTTTGAGTTATACAACTCTCAAGTGAGTTTATTCTGACCTCAATCAAACCTCAACTGAGCTTGATAGACCTGATGGAGCGGGCTGGATTGCGGAATTCTGCCCTGGGTTAACTGATGATTCCCTTGTTTATCAGTTCAGGATTCGTCGGTTTCTTTTCATCGGCTAGAAAGAGAGACGCTGTTCGATTTGTAGAGCTGTTGCTATTGATTCAAAGAGCTAATAGCTGTTTGGTTAATTAACCGTTGGCCGCAGTAATGTTGACTTGAAAATACAGTTGACTAGCAGCCCGGACGACTAAATACTGGGCAACTGAAAAGTTAACTACCTTTTGTGGAGGAGATGTGTTTTTCGATGGTCGGCTCCTTGCTTGCCGCAGGCGCTACAGCCCAATACTGGGAAACAGTTCGGACGGCAAATTAGACTTTTCAAACAGCCTCTAATTCCAGTCGTTTGGTAGGCAGAATCAAAATTTTATGACAATTTTGCTCCGCCAGGTTGAGGTGGTTTGTCAGGCTGCTGCCTATGGATTGTCTAGGGCCAGTAACTAGAGCCAGTAATTTAGCAGCCCGCAGTATTGCAGCGCAGAATTGCAGCCTACAGGCATATCGCCTCTCGCAGCTCGACGCATCAGGAGAGCCGGGAAACGGTTCAGCGGCAGATTGCTTTGGGGCAGGCGGTGTACCCCTGGACGGGTAGAACAACCCGGCGCAACGGCTGTTAGGACGGCTTCAGACCGCGACGAAGACCGGCCTGTCAATCGCGTACAGGAATCGAGGACAGATTACCAAAGGTTATGTTTCACATAAAAATAATCATCTCAAGTTATGTTGCGGAGGGTGAACACAGACCTGTATTCTTAGGTTTGGGAATTCTTAAGGTGCCTTGCTGAAAATTAAAATCGGGCTTCCCGTCAGATTTTCAGAGCTTTAAAGTTTTGCAGTGACTCATTTTTGCTGGAAATTGGAGATAAACGATGCCGATTGCTGTTGGAATGATTGAGACGCGGGGATTTCCTGCGGTGGTAGAAGCGGCAGACGCAATGGTGAAAGCGGCCCGGGTGACGCTGGTCGGCTATGAGAAAATCGGCAGTGGCCGGGTGACGGTGATCGTGCGGGGCGACGTTTCTGAAGTGCAGGCTTCG
>JBJTUI010000260.1:0-3917 GCA_046080625.1 Elainella sp.
AAAGCGAGATGAAGACGCAGGTGACACCACTTTTTTTGGAAGTTACAAAGAAGAAGTGGGGGTAAGGGGGGTTTTGCCCCCTTTTGGGGACGGAGTCCCCACACCCCTCTTTCTATGCAGGCTCATAGAAAATTGGTATAAGGCATTCCTGAGCCTTGAGGTTTAGGTTGACGAACTTGGAATCCGATTGAAACCGTCGTCGCTGAAGCTAAGCAAGCTGAACAATGAACACAATAATGAATACAGAGAGGTTAACAAAATGATGATGAAACTGATGAATTCTTTCTTAATGGCCTCCCTGACCACGATCGCCGTGGGAACTGCTGTGGCCGTCAAAGCCGATACCGTGGATGCCCGCTGTGATATCTATCCTGCCGGACAGGATCGCGCCACTTCCTCTGGTCTCTGCACCTACTCGCAACGACAGGGATTTGTCGGAATTCAACTGCCCGACGGTCGGCGCTATGACCTGGAGCCGAGCGGTGATCAGCCCGATAGCTACGTTGATCAAGCCGGACAGGCCGTTCGTCGTGACAACGAAGGGTTGGGCAATCGGGGTGTGATCTATCGCTTCTCCAATGAATCAATCTACGTCTACTGGGACCCCGCCCCCTACGGCAGTAGCTCCACGTCCCCAGCATCCCGTCAATCCTCGCCAGCTCCAGCGCCCAGCATCTCGGCGGCAGAAGAGCCTGTTGCCCCTCAGCGCACCTACATGACTCCCAAAAACGACAATGAAATTGCGGTGCAAATTAACGATGGAGAATTTCTCTTTCGCGGCGTGCTCACCCGCAGTTCTGGCAACACCTACATTGCTGAAGACTCACAGGTGCGCGTGATCTACGACCGCGAGGCAGGACGAGTGGTGGTGATCAACGCGGTGACGGGGACTGAGTTTTATAACTATCCCTACAGAGACAGCCAGAGAAACACCAGCGAAGGATCATTATAGACTTTCAGGTCAATCTTCATGAAGTTGATTTCTAGATCTCTGCCAGTCATGGTAAAAACGCCCCAGCCAAGAATTCCTCCTCTAGAGAACGGCGATCGGCTGAATCGCTACGAATTCGAGCGGCGCTATGCCGCAATGCCGCATCTCAAAAAGGCCGAACTGATTGAAGGGACCGTCTACCTAACTACAGCAACAAGATTTAGAAGTCATGGTCAACCACATGGGCGGGTGATGACCTGGCTAGGGCTTTATGAGGCTGCGACTCCTGGCGTGCTGCTGGGGGACAACCCGACGGTACGGCTGGATCTGGACAATGATCCCCAGCCTGATGCGGCGCTACTGATCGATCCGGCGGCGGGAGGGCAGGCGCGGCTGAGCGAGGATGATTATCTTGAAGGTGCTCCAGAGCTGATAGTGGAGATTGCGGCCAGCAGTACGGCGATTGATCTCCATGCTAAACAGCGAGTCTACCGGCGGAATGGCGTGAAAGAATACCTCGTCTGGCAGGTGCTCGACCGCAGGCTGAGCTGGTTTGGGCTGGAGACGGGCGAGTACCTGGAGCTGGAGGCCGATGCGGACGGGGTGCTGCGGAGCCGGGTGTTTCCGGGGCTGTGGCTGGCGGGGGCGGATCTGCTGGCTGGGGAGATGCAGCGGGTGCTGGCGGTGTTGCAGAGAGGCATCCAGTCGGCGGAGCAGGGGGAGTTTGTGAAACGGCTAGAGCGCTAGGCAGCGGCGGGGGAGTCGAGCCAGTCGAGCAGGGTGCGTTTGAGCTGGTTGATGTCGCGGGTCAGCTCTTGCTTGAGGAACTGGCCGACGGCGTCGAAGGGCGTGAATTCTTTGCCCGCCTGCCAGCTGACTTCCTGGCCGAGCGGGGTGAGGTGGGTGCCCTTGAGGATCTGGACGGTGGTTGAGTCGGGGAAGCGCTGCTGCAAGGCCTGATCGAGGGAGCGGGTCTGGTCGATGTCGTCATTGGTGAATTTGACCAGCAGGTTGTAGGGAATCTGGTAGGCTTCGACAATCAGCCGGTTGGTTTCTTCCGGCGAGGGGGTGAATTCGACCTCGAAGTTGGCGGCGAACTGGTTGGTGAACTGGGACGGCAGGGTGGTGTTGAGCTGACTGGCCATTTGATTGGCGAACTGATTGGCGAACTGGGCGGCGAATTTGGAGAACTGGCCCAGCTGTTCGACCATGGGGATCGAGCGTTTGGCGGGGTAGTTGTTGAAGGAAATTAGAATATTGCCGACCCGCTCCTGGGGGAAGAGGCTGCCGATCAGCAGGTGTAGCTTGCAGCCCATGCTGTGGCCGATGCCGTAAATTGGCAGGTGGCCGAGGTCGCGGCTGAGGGCATCCAGGGCGAGGTTGGAGACGCGCATGACGCGCTGGGCGGTGGTGCTGTGGTCGAGGGTGTTGACGAAGGGGGTGGCGACGATGACGTAGCCCTGGTTGGCCAGAAATTCCAGCAGGCCGCGATAGGTGACCTGGGGGGCGGTGGCAACGAAGGCTCCGCCCAGAAAGTGAATGATCGCCACGGGACGGGGTGGAATCAAGATCCAGTTGCCGTAGAGTTCCTGCCACACCATGTTTTGCCAGGTTTGCTGCGCCATAGGTTCTGTTCGGTTAGAGTCGGCCTCTTCGATTTTAAAGTGTAAAGACCTGTTACAGCAGCGAAACTCTGGGGGCGACTGATTTGGCTCAGCTGGAGGTGGGCGGTTCTGGATTCGAGTCGGTGGGGCGAGGGTGTAGCCGCCACTGGCGCAGGGCTAGCCCTCCCAGCAGCAGCACTAGCCAGTAGGGGCTGTAGGCCAAAAGCCAGAGTCCCAGTTTCAGCAGGCTGACGCTGAAGCCCCCGACCGAGTGGGTGGCCTGTTCTCAGGTTTCTTGAATTTGGGTCTGGAGCTGGGGCTGAGCCGGAATGGTGACGGTTTGCTGCTGTAAATGAATGGTCACGACTGAATAGGCAACTCGATTTTCCAGATCTTTCACCTGGGCATCGACCTGTTCAATTAAGTTGCGGACGTTGCTAAGTTCCTGGGCCACCTTCAGCACATCGGCAACGCTGCCGGAACGGTTCATGATCTCCAGCAGGGTAGCTTCGGTTTTGCGCAGATTGCGGAGGCGGGCCTGATGATCAACGAGCTGGCTGGCTACATCTTCGGCGGCAATTTCCTGCTGCTGCACGGTGCCGAGTTGGGTCAGCGCCTTCAGTGTTGCCTCAAGGTTTTGCTCGGGTACGCGAATTTGCAGCAG
Source organism: Elainella sp. (assembly GCA_046080625.1). Lineage (GTDB taxonomy): Bacteria > Cyanobacteriota > Cyanobacteriia > Elainellales > Elainellaceae > Elainella. The sequence continues at coordinate 3,200 of JBJTUI010000260.1, forward strand.
GGCGGTGTGGCGAGGGTCGGAGCTGTCGGGCAGCCGATCTTCCAGTCTGAGCAGGTCGCCCTGCTGCTGCCGAGTCAGGGTCGCGATCTTTTCCAGTGCAGGGGCAACAGCATCGACGGTTAGGGTGACTGTCCCGGTTTTCACGAGCTGGGGCTGCTGGGTCTGGGCTGCTGAAGGGTCGGCCTGATTGGCAGGGCTGCCAGATTCTCTGGCGGCAAATTCGGCAACGTCTGACGGGGCGCTGCTGGAGGAGGATGCGGATGATGGAGCAGATGATGGCGCGGAGCTACAGGACCCGACGAAACTCCCGAGCAGCGAAACCAGCAGCAGCAGTCGGAAGGAGCGGTGGAGGGTGGGAGAAGTCATAGCGGATCAGGAAGAGAGGATCAGGAAGCAGGAATGATGTTTTGAGTATGACAAACCTGCCGCTCTGGCCCTGGATTTGTTGCAGTTTGTGTAACATCACGGTCTGGTTCTGGGCTTGGGATGCGGCCTGCTGGGGCGTTTTAGTGCCGCTGTTGGGCAGAGTAGGGCAGCAGGAGGTCGCGCAATTGCTGGCCGCTCATGAGCAGCGAAAGAGTTATGGTTAGATCTGGTGTATGAGCAAAGGAGAAGAAAAGGCGTATCCTGCTGAATAAGCAAAAAAAGATCAGACCAGGAATACACCATGAGCCAAGATAACCTGATTGAGTTTAAAACACCAGAGACCGCTGAATCG
>JBJTUI010000261.1:0-3686 GCA_046080625.1 Elainella sp.
GCACTGCGGGCCACATCGTACCAGGGCGAGGTGAGAATAAAGTCAAAAACCGGCGTGACCAGGGGCGTCAGGGTGGGGGCAACCCGGTCTAGCCATTCCAGCAGCAGCGACTGCACCGCCAGGCTACCCAGCAAAGCCAGCCCCAGCAGGGCCAGCAGGGTAACGTATAGCCAGACCAGGAGCTGGCGCAGGGTTTGACTGATCGGCTTGAGGTTGGCCAGCGACGTTTGGGCCAACTGGCGAGCCATGGTCGCGATCAGACTGCCCCAGCCCCAGAGATTCAGAACCGGCAGGGCGAAGCGCACCACAGCACTCGCAGGCGAGATCGGATAGGCGGTCAGCAAATTCCGCAGGCTGGCGTGGATGCGATGCAGCCAGATTGCCACCAGCACCAGCGCCACCAGCCCGACCCAGAGGTTTGTCCGGCTGAAGGGCGTAAAGATGAAGTCGGCGATGCCCACCACCAAGGCCAGCAGACCAGCAAAGGGCTGGTTGGTATTGGACAGGTCTAGACCCGCGTAGAGGGAGAGGGAACCAGCGCTGAGCAGGGCGTAGATCAGGCCAAAGCTGTTGATCAACAGTCCCACCCAGAGCAGGACTAGCAGCAGCAGCGTCAGGCGTTTGGGAGGCCGCTTGGGGGGCTGATTCAGGTCGAGCGGCTCAACTGACTGTTCAGGAAATGGGACAGCTATAGACTGCTGGTGATCAAGCTGGCGATCAGGCTGCTGGTAGTCAACCTGCTGGTGATCAATCGAGGCGCGATCAACCGGGGAGGGCGAATCGAAAGCAGCCTGGGGTGGTAATAGCCCAGAATCTGGATCACGTTGGCCTATGTAGCTCTGGTCCAGATAGTTCTGGTCCAAGTAGTTCTGGTCCAGGTGACTCTGATGGGAGCCAGAGAGATGGGGGCTGACGGCACCGCCGGATAGGGCTGACGGCTGCCGCTGGGATTCGTCTGGGGCAGCTGGCTCCAGCGGCAACAGAATCAGCGCTTCTGGGTCGAGGTCGTCGATTTGCACCTGGGGGTCAATGGGCAGCAGAATCATCGCCTCTGGGTCGAGGTCATCGAGCCGGAAAATCTGGGCGGCGGCTTCTTCAGAAAGGGTTTCCTCGGGCTCGCGGGAAGCCAGCTCGGCAGCAGGGCGCGTATCCGCTGGGGCGGAGGGGGCTAGTTCCAGGACGTGACGCCAAGCGGGGGTGGGCTGATCCTGCCTGCGCCCGTAGATTTTGACCAGGTCTAGGCCGGTGGGGCTGAGCTTGTGCAGGCCCTGTTCTACCAGTTTCACCATCGTGGCCTGATGGGGCAGTTGCTCAGCTTCCAACAGCAGTTTGAGGCAGCCCTGTTTGCGAGCGGCCCGGGCGGTGATGCCATATTTCCTTAAGCTGCGTGTGATTAGATAGGCAATTGCTTTTGGATCACCCTGCTTTGCTAATCGCACAATCGAATGTTCAGCCATCTTACCCAGCGCTAATCAGACCAACCCTACTGAGCCAATTTTCAGGGATTTCATCGTCAATCAGGTCTATTGTTCAATTGAGTTCTGTTGTTCTACTACCCAGTTCCACTATCCAGCTCTGCTGATTGTATGTCCTGTTGATTGTACGTTCTGCTGACCGTCCTACCGCTCCTCCTCAGCGTTGCGACCAAATCGATAGCCCTTGCCATACACGGTGTGAATCAACGGCTGGCCCTCGGGTTCAATCTTCCGGCGCAGCAGCCGAATTTGGGCTGCCAACACGTTGCTGCTCGGTTTTTCAGCCGCCCCCCACACCTGTTCATAGATCTGCTCGTGGGTAAGGAGCTGATCGGGATGGCGCATAAAATAGGCCAAAAGCTGGCTTTCTTTCTCGGAAAGCTCGATTTTCCGTCCCCCCCGGTAGGCAAGCTGATTTTCTAAGTCTAATTCCAGATCTTCAACCCGGAGAGTTGGAACCATCAAAGTTTCTAATGAGTGGGGCCGCCGCAGCAATGCCCGCACCCGAGCCAGCAGTTCGCGCAGCTCAAATGGCTTAACCAGATAATCATCCGCCCCCGCATCCAGCCCGGACACCCGGTCGTCTAGCGTGTCTTTGGCCGTAAGAAACAGCACGGGCGTGGTTTTGCCCTGGCTGCGCAGCTGCTCACAGATCTCAATCCCGCTGGCTCGGGGCAGCATCCAGTCCAGAATCAGCAGGTCATAGTGATTTTGCTGGGCCAAGCGGCGGCCCTCGGCCCCGTCGTGGCTGACATCGACCTGGTAGCCTTCGCGGCTGAGGATGCGGCTGAGGGGGTCTGTGAGTTCGACTTCGTCATCGACGAGGAGGATTTGCATGGGGGGTGGGGGGATGGGGAGGTGGGGGGATGAGGGGATGGGGGGTGGGGCAAGACCGATCCTAGCGCGTGCTGCTGGAGTGAAAACCCGCTGGGAACGAAAACGCGATAAGCTGCTTAAAATCAGGTGTAAAATTTCACCCTGCCACCCCTGCCACTTTCACCTTAGAATTTCATCCCGCCGATTTGCCATGCACCCGAAGCGGATCTTCATGACTGGCGCAAGTGGCTGTATTGGCCACTATATTGCGGATATGCTGATCCAGCAGACCTCCCACGATCTGTTTCTCTACGTTCGCGATCCGCAGAAACTCAAGTTTGATTACAACGCCCGGCCCGGCATCACGGTGATTCAGGGCGATATGCAGGATGTGGAGCGGGTTGGGCGGCTGCTCAAAACGGTTGACTGCGCAATTTTGACGGCAACGGCCTGGGGTGGGGCGCAGGAAACCTACGATATCAACGTCACGAAGACGATTCGCCTGTTGAATCTGCTCGACCCCAACCTCTGTGAGCAGGTGATCTATTTCTCGACGGCCAGCATTCTCAACCACCAGAACCAGCCACTTCCCGAGGCCGAAACCCACGGCACCGACTACATCAAGTCCAAATATTTCTGTCACCAGCAGATTGCCAAGCTGGCGATTGCTCCCCAGGTCACGACGGTGTTTCCGACGCTGGTGTTTGGCGGCGATGGCCAGAAGCCCTATTCGGCGATTTCGGCTGGCATTCGGGACGTGACCCGCTGGATCGACCTGATTCGGTTTTTCAAGGCCGACGCCAGCTTTCACTTTCTGCACGCCCAGGACATCGCTCAGGTGGTGCTGTATCTGGTGGGAAATCCGCCGGAGCCGGGGCCGGGGCATGAGGTAGTGTTGGGCAATCCGCCGATTGCGGTGAATCAGGCGGTAGAGCAGGTCTGTGCCTACCTGAACAAGCGGATTTTCTTTCGGATTCCCCTGTCGATTCCGCTAGCCAATCTGTTGATCAAGCTGTTTCGGATTCAGATGGCAGAATGGGATCGGTTTTGCCTCAACTACCGCCATTTCACCTACCAGTATCCTGTGAGTCCGGCCAGCTTCGACCTACCCGCCTACTGCCCCACGATTGCCGATCTGCTCAAAGTCAGCGGCATCCTGCCCCGCGACCGCCAGCCTTAGTTGACATGCGCCCTGCTTAAACCGTTAATCGATCCTGATAATCTCGATCCTGTTCATTAATTCTGCGCTCCAATCGGGTGAGCCCGAATCGACCCCCACCCTGCCATGCGGCTGATGCCTTCACTTCTCTGGATCTGGCGACTGTTTCGCTTCAGTTTTGTCAGCCTGCCCTACTTCTATTTCGCAGTGTTTCCCGGCCTGATTGCCACGATGGG
>JBJTUI010000262.1:0-4571 GCA_046080625.1 Elainella sp.
TTTCTGTGGTTTCTGGTGTTTTGAATTCAATCAGGTTATCGTTATTCATGGTGTATTCCTGGTCTGAGCTTTTTTGTCTTATTCAGCAGGATACGCCTTTTTTTCTCCTTTTTCTCATACACCAGATCTAACCATAACTCATCATTGGCCGAACCCAGGGTTTGGGGTTTGCGATTCCGATCAACCGCGCCCAGGCAATTGCGAATCAAATTGTCGGTTAATTTGAACTATCCAGGAGGTTCTCGACTCTATGTCAAAACTAATTCACTTCGGCTTAGCCTTGACCGCCGCTCTGGGCATCACCTTTGCGGCTCGTCCTGTCACTGCTGCTGAGGTTGGCCCAACTCGCGGATCGCAGACCGAGCAGACCATCGCGGGCTTGGCGATTCTGGGTGCAGGCACTGCCGTGGTGGCCTACAGCGCCACTCGTGGTCATCATTCCACCGACCGCGCCCAGCTTCAGACCCAGGCCGATTCACGTCTGCAAAAGAAGCTGTTGCTGCTGCTGCACAACGACCGCAACACGGCCAATCGACTCGTAGCCCACGTCAGCCGCACCCACCCCGACCGCTCGGCCAACTGGGTGCTGGAAAAAGTGATCTACGATCTGGAGCGCGACCGCAACCGCCATTAATTGCGCTAGTGATTCGCCAGAGCGGCTTGCCAAATCTATAGCTCGCTAGACTAGGCAGTGTTTTAAGATTACAGCCACAAAGTGATGGGGGTGCTGTTGCCCCCTTTCCTATATCCGTTTGCAGAGTTCAGCAATGAGCGATCGCAGCCATTCATGGGCAGGATCGCGTTGCTTGCGTTCATGCCACATCATTTGTAACTGCGCGATTGCCATCTCAACAGGTAGCTCTGTAACGTACAGCTGCGACAGGTAGGCACTTTTAGTCAAAATTCGTTGTGGAATTGCTGCAATCGCATCAGAGGTTGTAACGAGTTCTGGGACTAAAACGGATTGATTTGAAGTTTCCCCAGAGTGAGTGATAAGCCTGATCGAGTGCTGGTTTGAAGAGTCTCACCCTGCCATAAACTGGCCTGCGTAAGCAATTGAGATAGCATCTATTGGTATTTCTAATCAAAAAAGACTTGTTTAATTAATTTAATAAAACTAGATTAAAGAGACCCAAAACTCGATAGGAGTCGTTCATGGAGACACCTTTGAGATCCATACCATCCGTACAGGAACCCGTTCCGTTTAAATTGCCCGGTAGCTTATTCCCCGGCAGGGCGCAGGTTGTGCGAGCGCTGGAGATGGTGCAGGATTTTATCGTTGTGTCTTTATGTCTAGGCTTGTTCTGTGTCATGGTTTTGCAGCTTTGGGAAACTTTTATGACCATGTTTCAACAGCTGCATTTTCGAGAGGTTACAGCAGACATTCTGTTTCTGCTGATTCTGGTTGAGCTGTTTCGCCTGCTGATTATCTACCTGCAAGAACATCGGGTCTCGATTGGGGTTGCGGTCGAAGTCGCAATTGTGTCAATCCTGCGGGAAGTAATTGTCCGAGGGGCTCTAGAGGTTCACTGGAGCCAGCTTTTGGCAACTGGCTTTTTACTGGTGGTTATGGCCCTGCTGCTTGTTGTGCGCGTCTGGTTACCGCCAACCTTTGAGGGCGTCGATCCCGAAAAACAGGTTTCTCTCCGCTACCAGCACCCTAAAAGCTAGGATCTGCTGAACTCCTACCGGTTTCCGCTGCACATTGCTCCTACTCTACAGCCGCCGCAGGCCCGATCCATGCGGCGGTTTTTTGTGACCTCTGTAGTGCCTTGAGTGATCTAACCTGGACTACCGTTGACTTTCGGCTTAGCCTGCCTCTAGTCAGACTCGATAGAACTGGGGCTCAGTACAGACTGATTTTGTCACCAGGCGAGTTTCATAACCTGATTGATCCACTGGCTCAGTCAGACGAGCCGCCTTTTTCTTCTTCGGTAGCAGCCACAGTCCCATCCTGCTGTATCTGACCCGATTCGACTTTGCCGCCGCTGTGATCCGGGTTAGCTGAACTGGGCGTTTCGCGGCCCTGAGCCTCGGGTTTGGGCTGAGATGGAGGGTCCTGGGTTTGGGCTGAAGCAGAGCTGCTGCGGCCTTGGCTGGATTGGTTCCCGCTAGCCTGATTGCTCGGGGCTGCTTGTGATTCACCCGATACAGAACTTTCCCGACCCTGGCCTTTATTATTCTCCGAACTTGCCATAATCATTACCTTCTGTAAAGATTTGCGAGATTTGACCTGCAGCCTTTTTCAGCTTGATGAAGTCTAAACAATTAGGGCGCAGAGGTAGACCCCCGATGTAGCTCCCTTAGATGGAGGCGCAGCCCCCATCCCCGCTCTTCACCCAAGTCGAAAACGCCGTAGGAATGTTGCTATAGCTCGACTGTAGAGCTTGACAGAGCAGAACTCCTCCCCCTTTAGGCCCAAACCGTGGGGTCTACCCGGCAGAGAAAGTAGGAGTTCGATGAGTACGGTTGCTCAACTTTCAGTAGATGTTCTAGGATAAGGCGATAGGTGAAAGTGTAAACAAATATTGTTTTTGCTTGACGAATATCCCATTTCGAAGGTTATTCAGCCCAAAACCTGTCAATTGAGAGAGGACACCGATGATTCAGAGCGTTCAGTTCGCCCCCTCGCTGGTTGAAGCTTATTTTCAGCAGTCTGAAGGAAATTGGCATTCCCAGCGACGCTATTACACCCTGCCAGATGGCGAAACCCAGGAAGTGGTAAGCCGGATCGCCGTCAAATTTCTGCCTCAGGGTAGTCAGGAGTTGATTCAACTGGCGCAGATGCATGAGTTGGAAGACGAACTGGCCTTGACCTCTGGCGCTCTCACTACCTGGGAAAGCAACTACATTGGCCCTAGCCCCAAAACCTTGACGGGTTCTACTCTATTCGGCGCTCTGGGCGATCTGCTCTACCGCGACCGGGGCTTTTCCACTACTAAGCCCGTCACCGCCAGGTTTTACATGCGCGACCCTAAAACCATGTGCCTTAAAACCGAGTACAGCGGCAGCTGCTTTGAGGAAGAGGTGAAGCTGATCGGCAGCAACTATCGCACTCGCCAGACCATCATTTCCCGCTTGGGCGAGGAGCAGATGATTGGTCAGTACCTGGAGACTCGGGTCCGCTAAGGTGCTACAAAATCGACCGGCTACGCTCCGTTGCTGATTGACGCTTTCCGCTGAAGGGGCGTAGCCGAATCAGAGCTGTGACACCAATAGGCCTTGGGTGAGCGCTTTGTTGCGAACCATAGTTGTCACGAACCGTAATAAATAACGTTATTGTTGCCTGCTCGCTGCTAAATCCAATGCAGCTTTGAGCTAGCTATCTTTGCCTCTGCTGCCCGCGCCCTGCTTTTACTGGGGTTTCTCGGTAGGATAAACTCGATCCAGAAACATTATGTAATGTAAAGCAGGATTGGCTATGGGCATCTCGATTGCAGACGTCTCGGTTAACACGATCACTGGGGCTCCCAAGACCCTGGGTGACTACACAGGCAAGGTGCTGCTGATTGTCAATGTGGCCTCCTACTGTGGCTACACGCCCCAATATAAAGGACTGGAAGCCCTCTACAAGAAATATCGCGACCAGGGTCTAGAGGTACTGGCCTTTCCCTGCAACGACTATGGAGCCCAAGAACCCGACAGCAGCGACAAGATTCAGCAGTTTTGCGAAACTCGCTATGGCGTCACCTTCCCCCTGTTTGACAAACTGCACGCCAAGGGGGCAAACCAGCATCCACTCTATGCCAAACTGACCCAGGCTGCTCCTTCGGGGGATGTCAGCTGGAACTTCGAGAAATTCCTGGTCAACAAGCAAGGAGAGGTCGTAGGCCGCTATAGGAGCGCGGTGGCTCCTGACTCCCCGGAACTGATCAGCGCCATCGAACGCGAATTAGCCAGCTAAGTCGGTGCAGTGATTTAGCTGAGAATGGGGGCTGGGGCTTGTCCTCTGCCCTCACTTCTTTAAACCGCTGTAATCGTTTACCAAATCTAGGTCCTCTGCCCGTTGGCTCCAGCTCGCTGAGTTTGCTGATTTTAAACCAAGCTGCGGCGAGTTTCTGCGGGTTTCAGGTTTTTTAGCAGAACGCTACGGGCTGATTCAGCTTCAGGCTAATCTAATAATTTAGAAATCAAGCTCGGTTCCAGATCCCTGGAGCCGGTTTTTATGAGGAGTTGCGCGACATCCATCTCAGATTTCAGTAATATTTCTTTACAATTAACTCCAATTAATCGGAATTTTCGACACGAAATGTAACAAATAACGATTCAACTACATAGTATAAAAAAGAAGTGGAAGCCCGTTGTACTTGAGTCGCTGCCCTATGACAGCCGCTTACGTCAGCACCTCCACCCTCTATTTAGTCGATATCCATCGATAACAAAATCTCTCCCCTGCTCCCAGGATTTCCTGTCTGCCTCTCAGGTTTGTTGAAACATTTCGTTACAACATTTCTTGGTAGTACATGTCCGTAGAGTAGGTTCTCATTCCGATCAATCACAACACTTAGGAGATTGAGTTTATGTTAGATGAGTTCGCTGAGGTCGTTTTTCAAGCCGATGCTCGCGGTGAG
>JBJTUI010000263.1:0-2522 GCA_046080625.1 Elainella sp.
CGCTGATCTCGGGCTGGGTTGGCTGATTCAGTCTCGGGTTCAATCGCCTGCGGCACCGTGCTCAGGGCCGGTACGTTCACGGCAATCGCCGTCGGGGTAGGGAAGGACAGGGTGCCGGTTGAGGGAATTACCGGCGCTACCACTCCAGCAGAACTGGATCGAGCGCTTGACACCGCGAGATTCGTAGACGCATTGGGAGCTCCAAGCGCTGCCGCCGTGCCTGTGGCCTGCTCCAGTTCAGCCTGCTCCAGTTCAGCGGGTGCGCCGGACGGGCTGGCCGAGAGTTGGGGTGGCGCAGTCGGCAGGGCTGGCGGGCTGGTAGAGGGCAAACTGGTAGAAGGCAAACTGGCAGAGGGCAAGCTGGCAGGGGGCAGAGCAGCGGGCAGGGCTGCTGCCTGGGCCTGCCCGAATGGGGATGCCGCCGTGGACAGCTCGACGGGAATCTCGACGGCTCCTGGCTCCAGGGGCGGCAGAGAATTAGGTAGAGCAGCAGGCGTGGCGGGCATCGGGATCAGAACCACATTGGGGGCTAGGGCAACGGGCTCCTGGCGGGCTGGCCCCAGGGACGGCACAACCGGCAGCGGGTCCGGGGTTAGATTGGGGACAGCTGGGCTGGCAACTGGCGGCGTAGCTGGGGCAGGTGTCGAGGCGGGCCGTTCTGCCGAATTTTCTATTGCAGGTTCTGCTGGGGCCTGAACTGAAGGTTGAACTGAAGGCTGCACCAGAGGCTGCATCAGAGGCTGACCTGAAGGCTGCACGACGGGTGGGGCAGAGTCGGCGGTCAACAGCGCTGGCTGAACCGACATCCCAAGCGACTCGGGGGTGGCAGCCGTGTGGTTTTGGGACGGGGCACCTACCAGCAAAGGCCGCAGTGCCCAGCGCTGAATCGGATCGGCAGGATCGCTAGCCAGGGGCTGGAGTTCGACCTGTCCTGGGGCCAAGACGGCTTCCGGCGAAAGCTGCAAAACGATCCGGGCCAGATCGGGCTGGAACTGGGCTGCGCGAATCTGCTGTATGGCTCCTCTGTAGATTTGCTGGGCCGCGCCGACTTCGGTATGGGGGAGATCCAGCACAATCCGGGCTGGTTCGGCCACTAGGTGATATCGCGGCGTCACGCCCTTGGGCAGGCTGATCACAAGCTGTTGGGTGTCGGCGTTAAACTGCCAGTTCTCCAGAGCCGCAGCAGGACTGGGAGCCACCGCTCCTGCCACTATTGCGGTCAGGCTTGCTAGTCCGGTTGTGGTCAATCCTAGGGTGGCCCAGCTGGCCCAGTTTGCGCTTTGCATAAATCACCTTCTGATGCGGTATGCCCGTTCTTGTAGCTGTTTGTTGTAGCTGTATGGATTGCTGTTGCTCCGGCGATTGGTGTATCACCTCGGTGCGATCGCAGTGACAAGACCGGCGGTAGTCAGAGTCACCCAACGGCAAGGCTCACCAGTATGGCCCGCCAGTACGGCTCACCAGTACGGCCCAACAGCACAGAAAGTTATAGCACCTCTCTCCGAATCCGCTACAACCCGTTGGCAGAATTTTGGGATTAGGGCTTGCCGCCCCCGATCCCTTGCCTGATGCTGCTAAAACTGGCCTACGGCAAATCGCGCTAGGCCGGGTCGCGCCGGTTCATGGCAGAACCTACCGTGACGTTGAGCTGATCGCCAATCAGCAGCACCAGCGAACTCAGGTAGAGCCACAGCATCAGCACAATCACCGCTCCCACCGTGCCATAGACCTGGTTGTAGTTGCCAAAATGCCGCACGTAGAGCCGAAACAGGCTGGAGATCAGCGCCCAGAGTCCGGCGGCGATCAGGGCACCCGGCATAATTGGCTGCCCCGGATTCCAGTGGCTCGGCCCGTAGCGGTAGATAAACCCAAACGTGGCCGACATGATCAGCAGTACCAGGGGAAAGGTGAGCAGCCGCCAGAAGCGGAGCAGTTCGAGCTGCAAAAAGCCGCTCCGTTCGGCCAGTTCGCGCACGGCAATATCGCTGACAAACATCAGGCTCAAGGCCAGCAGCAGCAGCAGGATGGCTCCCAGGGTGAGGCCAACAGCGACGAGCCGGGCTCGCCAGAAGGGCCGCACCTGATCCCGAGGAATGCAGTGGATCTGGTCTAGGGCGGCCATCGCCGCCGCCAGCGCCCCGGAAGCCGTCCAGAGGGCCAGCCCAAAGCTAATCGAGAACAGCCCCCGATCTCTCGTGCCCCCCACGGCTTCGGCAAACCCCTGGATCAGCCAGAGGGCGTCGGTGGGCGTGACTTCGCTCAGCTGGCTTGTCAAAGCCTCAAAGGTGGCGTTGAGCGGGCGAAACAGGCCAATCGCAGTCAACACAGCCAGGATTGCCGGAAACAGGGACAGCATGGCGTTGTAGGCCATTTCGGATGCTAGACCGGGCAGCCGCTGGGTTCCCGCCGCCTGAATCGTCCCCCAGATTGTTTTGGCATTCAGGTAGCGAAAAAAGCGAAAGAAGCGGCGCAGGGCAATCTGACGCGGATCGGCAAGTCTGGCGAGCGGCTTGATAGGTTTG
>JBJTUI010000264.1:0-5261 GCA_046080625.1 Elainella sp.
GCCGCGTCGCGTGGTGCCGTTTTTCATCACGTCGTCAGAGCCGCAGCTTGGGCAGATCAAGTAGGGTTTCATGGTCAACTAGGAAGGGTGAAAAGCCAACTCCTATCTATTTTCCTCTATCCTTTACGAAAGAGCACTACCGCCGTGGGTTACTTTATCAAGCGTTTCGTTAAAGAGCTTTACAGTTGAGGAATCATTTTTGGACATCAAATCCAATGGGTTCAACCTGGAAGCCTCGCGGTTGCGCGATAAGCGCGCTTTATCGCAGTTGTGTGGCGTGATTGCTTTGACAATGCTGTTTCTGGTGCTTCAGGGAGTGCAAGTGGTGGCCTCAGGCCATCGTCGTCGGGTGGACCCGCACTGGCGGCGGGGGATGAGCTATCTGAAGCTAGGTTGGAACTGGATTCGCCTAGCGCTGACGCAGCAATGGCCGATTCAGGTTGGCTTGTGTCTCTTCAGTGCTACTGACCCAGAACCGGCAATGGCTTCAAGAAAGCAACATGAGCGTTTCTTGAAGCGTGAATTCACCGTCCTGCAACGCTTCCCAGTTTCCTAGTTTTGTCAGTCAAGCAGGCTTCACCAGTCTTTATTTGAAATCATCTAACTTTTTCTGACCTTCTCAGACCGACATCTACAGCCACAGCTCCTACATTAGGGGCATGGCCGAGCTATTCCAATCAAAGACCTGCAAGCAATTTGTCGAGAAGCAAAAAGGAGAGAAATCAGATGGCTAAACTAATAGGTACTAACGGCAACGACAGACTCCAAGGTGGAGCTGAGAACGATACCATTGCAGGCCTAGCTGGCGATGATTTTCTATTGGGCGGAGCCGGAAACGATACAATTCGCGGCGACAGCGGTGACGACACTCTGATTGGCGAAGCGGGCGACGATACCCTGATCGGCGGTGACGGCAGCGATCTGCTGAGCGGACGGGAGGGCAAAGATCAGATGATCGGTGGACGTGGTAATGATCGCTACGTTGTAGATACTATTGGTGACATAGTAGCAGAACTAGCTGGAGAAGGAATTGATACGGTCAATTCTTTTATTGAGAACTATGTGCTGACCGCCAACGTTGAGAACCTGAACCTGATCGGCAGTGCCCTGCGGGGATTTGGTAATAATCTGGAAAATCAGATCACCGGGAACAACAACAGCAACACGCTGTTTGGCTCTGGCGGTAACGATACGCTGATCGGATTTGATGGCGACGATATAATCAGCGGTGATGCCGGAAACGATGTGCTTACGGGCGGCGCGGGCAGGGACAGCTTCCGCTTTCGGCTGGAGGTGATTTCGACCGGTGCGGGCGGCGATGTGGATGTGATCACCGACTTTCTCAGCGGTACAGACAGAATCGTGCTGGGTGGGATCATGCCGCTTGGTTTTTCTGAATCGCAGGTGACAATTGTGGACAACGACACCGCAGCGGCAATCAGCGACGCCCAGCTAATCTACAGCAAGGCCAGCGGCAGTATGTTTTTCAACCAGAACCGGGGAGCTGATGGATTTGGCACGGGCGGCAAATTCGCCACTCTACAAGGCTCGGTTGCTACCAGCAGCGACTTTCTGATTGCGCCTGAAGGGGCATTTTCCTCTCGGCCAATCGCTGGTTGACTTATCTATTTTGCATCCGGTTTAATTCCCCGTCTGCTCTAACTATCGAGCTGGAATCAGCGATCTAAAGCGCCATTTTGGCGATCATATTAATGATCTCTTAGATGTATTCTTTGAGGTCATTTTTTATTCTTATAATCAATTAAAAATCATTCTCCTCTACTGACTTTTTCTAACTTTCTCATGCCGACAGCTCAAAGCAATTCCCGTAAGGCAGCTTGTACGAATAAGTTGATCACCTGGATCGGTCTACTGGCTTGAACAAGGGGCTTAAGCCCATTGCCTGCTCAGGTTATTTTTACAAGACTCCTAAATTGAATACAGAGTTAGGACAAAGTCTGGTTCAAAAAAACAAACGCTCAAGCTTGCGACTAGCTCTCAGCAAAAAAACAAATTTTGCTGGCCGTTATGAACTCAACTATCTACTTTAAAAGGACAAAAGAACAATGGCACAAATCAACGGAACAATCTTCAACGACAACAACACGCCGGACAGCCTTGGAGTTCTGCACCCCGCTCTGGTGGGCGATCTACGGGGAGTCGCTGAAGCGGACATCATAAACGGCGACAGAGGCGATGACATCATCCAAGGTTTGGGCGGCAACGACGTTCTAAATGGGGGCGACGGCATCGATTTACTGGAAGGCGGCGACGGCGATGATAACGTCTCCGGCAATAAAGGCAACGACACGATGCTCGGCGGCGCAGGCAACGACCGACTGTTCTGGATCGATGGTGATGGCAGCGACAACATTTCTGGCGGTACAGGACTTGATACCGTGACGTTCACAGGCGCTTCCTTCGTCACCCAGTCCAATGGTGTTAGAGTTCCGGGCGATGATGTTCTCACCCTGACTCTTGATCCTGCCAGTAGCGCTGTTTTTCTCAGACGCACGAACCTGGCGCCCGTGACGCTGAAGGTTGATACCGTTGAAAGGTTTGAAATCAACGGCGTTGAGGGCAATGATAGCCTGACGGTGGGTAGCTTAATTGGCTCTGGGGTTTCTTCGATTTCCTTTCGTGGCGGCGCAGGCAACGATTTTCTGAATGCGCGTGATAACGGTAGCGCCGCGATGAGTGTATTTGGCGACGCAGGGAACGACAACCTGCTGACAGGCAACCAGAACGATCGGCTGGAGGGCGGCGCAGGCAACGACAGCCTGTTTGGCAACAATGGCAACGACACACTGATTGGCGTGAATACAGGCAACTTCGCTACTCCGGGTCGGGGTGAAGTGGATGTCCTGATTGGCGGCGCAGCCCGCGATTTGTTTGTCTTGGGCAGCAGGGGCACGAATAATGCGCCGCTGGTTTTCTATGACGATGGCGACCTCGAGTTTGATGGCGGCAACAACGTCTTCACGGGCATGGACGGCGTCAGCGACTTCGCCCATATCGTAGACTTCGTTCCAGGACTGGACCGGATTCAATTGGCTGGAGCCGCTAGCCAGTACGTGATTCGCGATGTGGGTGGCTCACTCAGCCGCGGTTCGGTTGTTCAAGATGTCGGCATTTTCAAAGCGCGGCCCAGCCTGACTAAACCCGATGAACTAATCGCAATTGTCCAGGATGTAGGCAGCGGTAGGTTGAGTCTGACCAACAACGCTCAATTCACCTATGTCTAGCACGATGTTTGAAGCTGCCTAGCGCCGGTAGATCTCCTGAGTTCTCCTGAAGCGCTCGTCCGGTTTCCCCGCGAAGCCGGACTTTTTTAGCCCTGTCCATCCGCTCCGGTGCAACAGTAAAATACAGAAAATAGCTTGCTCTGCACCATCTTCCGAGGCGTGGATCAGCGCCTCTAGTGCCATGACAACCTCTCTCGACCTTAGTGAAGACCTGCTCTATCCCGAAAGCGACGGCAAGCCAATGGCGGAAAGCACCGAACAGTATCGCTGGATCGTCATGATCAAGGAGAACTTGGAAATCCTGTTTGCCAATGATCCCGATGTGTTCATTGCCGCCGATCTGTTCTGGTATCCCTTGCAGGTAACGACACCTCCGGCTCCCCAGCAGGCACCAGATGTGATGGTGGCTTTTGGTCGCCCCAAGGGCAGACGGCGCTCCTACCAGCAGTGGAAAGAGCAGAACGTGCCAGCGCAGGTCGTGTTTGAGATTCTCTCGGCCAGTAACAAAACCCGTGAGGGCATCGAAAACATGGAATATAAATTTCTGTTCTACCAGCAGCACGGCGTCGAGGAATATTACATCTACGACCCGGACGAGTTTGTCTTGCAGGGCTGGCAGCGACAGGACGATGTGCTGGTGGAGATCCCAAGCCTGACCGACTGGATTAGCCCGCGGTTGGGCATCCGCTTCCAGTGGCAGCCTCGCACTGAACTGGTGCTCTACTGTCCCGACGGCCAGCGCTTTCTCAGCTCGGTGGAGCTCAACGAACGGGCAGAACAGGCCCAACAGCAGGCAGAGCAAGAACGGCAGCGGGCAGAACAGGCCCAACGGCAGGCAGAACAGGAACGGCAGCAGGCAGAGCAGGAACGGCAGCGGGCAGAACAGGCAGAGCAGGCTCTCAGCAACGCAGTGGCCCGACTCCTGACCGCCGGGCTCAGCCTGGAACAGGTGGCAGAAACGCTGGGGCTGTCGGTTGCAAATTTGCAGACTCTGCTGGATCGCGATTAAGGTTGCACTGGCAGCTCTGCAAGCGGCTATGGTGGGAGTGATCTCCAGGCTTGATTATGCGTTTGTTCAGTCTCTCGCGGTTTGTTTGGGCTTATCTAATCCTCTTTACAGCATGGCTGTCTCTGCGATTGGTTTTCTTTGACCAGTTCTGGTGGCTTGCCCTAGTCAACACCGTTGCGCTCTATCTTTTCACACCTCTATTGCTGCTATTTCCCATTGCGCTCTGGCGGCAACAGTGGCGCTTGCTGGCAGGGTTATGCGTCCCCTTGAGCGTATTCATTGCGTTCTATGCTGATTTTTTCCTGCCGTCTGCTCCAGCTGACAGTGCCTTCAGACCGCTGACTGTGATGACTTTCAATATGCTCTGGTCCAATACCGACTACAATGCGATCGAGCGGTTGTTTGGTTCAACTTCTCCTGATCTGGGGTAGTGGTATTTCGTAAAGGATAGAGAATAAGCGGTCTAGGCTAGCATTCACATGATTCCAAACGTATCGACTCATTGTAGTGGTGGATGAAGTACCAAATCGCTCCAATGTGATTCTCCACCTTCTTCGAAAACGACAACGCTTTTCTGACTAAACGCGAGACTCGTTGCCTCAAGGTGTTGTTGAATCGTTCGATGTAACTTGTCAACCCACTCTCCTGACCCACCGCATGATGCCGCTTGCTTGGCAGAACTTTGGCATAAGGCAGCTTGTACGAATAAGTTGATCACCTGGATCGGTCTACTGGCTTGAACAAGGGGCTTAAGCCCCTTGCCTGCTCAGGTTATTTTTACAAGACTCCTAAGCTTCTAAACCATCGGTGTAGATGACGGCACATTGCCGGTACACTGCAGGCAGCGAGCGCCACAAGGCTGCCGCCGACTTGCTAGAGCGGTCTCCTACCCAGCAACCGACGATCTCACGAGTCGCCACGTCCAGAGCCAGCCACACCCACTGCTTGTTGCCTTTGTGGTCCACAAACGACCACAGCTCGTCCATCTGAAGTGCAATCGGCCCGCG
>JBJTUI010000265.1:0-3840 GCA_046080625.1 Elainella sp.
CGATTGAGGGCGTCAGCGGCGCGGCGATCTACCGCAGAAGTACCACCATCTCTGGTGGCTTCCCTCCTACCTTTACCAATCGCTATGAGCTGGTTGGCCTAGTGCAGGGCGTAGACGCCAGCGCCCTCAGCTTTGGTACAGCTAGCGGTGGGGTGATTACGCTGAGCTAGGTGTCGGGAGAGGGGAGATAGGAGGATGAGGGGATGAGGGGATGAGGGGATGAGGGGATGGGGAATAAAAGCCTCATCCCCTCGTTTTTTTCACTGATTCAAGGATCGCTATAGTCTAAAGATCCGCTTGGCTCGTTTGGGCGTATTTGCTGGTGAAGGGCTAGAGAGGACGGGGCGGAAACGGGGTAGCTCCGATTAGGTGCGACATCTATAGCAGCAAGTTTCGCGATCTCTAGCACAATGAACACAAATAAGATTCTAGGGAGACGTGCAGATGGTTCAACTGGAGGCAGGTAGGATTGAGGCGACGATTCAGCGATATTTTGCGGCCAGCGGCAGCGCCAACCCGGTTGAAGGCATGGTGGCCTGCTTTGCCCCAGACGCTACCAGTCAAGACCCGGTGACTGGTCCGGTGTTGACTGGCCACAGCGAGCTAAGCCAGGGGTTGGAGGCTCTCGTGAGTCTGTTTGACCACGTAGAACTGACCGCTGATTTTGTGGCGATCACGGGTGAAGCAGCAGCGGTGCAGTGGAGCGGTCGCGGGGTAGGCCACAATGGGCGCGAGGTGGCGTTTGCGGGTATTGACCTGTTTGAGTTCAACGCTGGGGGACAGATCCAGCGGCTGCGCGGCTACTGGAATCCAGAGCCCCTGATCGCCCTACTCCAGGCAGGGCTTTGAGGATGATGCCGCGATCTCTGCCGCGATCTCTAAAAATTTTGGCCTGGGTGAGCCTGCTGTGGATTGGCCTCGGCCTGTTTCTGAGCAGTTGGATTGTGATTCCGGCTCCCGCGTTTGCTCTGCTGCCCCTGGGCGTCGGTGCGCCGGAAATTAGTCCGCTGCTGCTGCTGGGGAACGGGGTGGGGCTGGGGCTGCTGCTGCGGTTTGGCCGTCATCATCGTTTGTTTTACCCGGCGCTGGTTGGAACGATCTGCGCTCTCCTACTGAGTAGTTTGCCCCTGCTGCAAATGCCTGCCGCGCTCAGCCAAGCCGACGTCCAGATGCAGCAGACCTTTGGGGCCGATGCGTTGACCAGCCTGGCGCTAGAACCTAAGCGCTCTCGGCCCTTCAGCCTGCTCGATCTGGTCACGGGACTCTCGATTCCACCGCTTCAGCCCGAGCGCCAGAGCTTCGAGGCCGCAGACGGCAGCCCGCTAGATCTGGAGATCTACCGAGCAGCGTCCGATCAGCCCCACCCGGCCCTGGTAGCGATCTACGGCGGGGCCTGGCAACGGGGCGATCCAGGCCAGCAGGCTAGCTTCAATGCCTACATGGCCGCCCAGGGCTATACCGTCGTCGCGATTGACTACCGCCATGCGCCCCAACACCGCTTTCCGGCCCAGCTTGAGGATGTCCAGATTGCCTTACAGTGGGTGGCAGACCGGGCGGATCAGTACCAGATTGACCGCAGCCGCATCGGTCTGGTGGGCTGGTCGGCGGGCGGACATTTGGCCCTGCTGGCCGCCTACCAGACGGCCCTGCCGATTCGCACCGTCGTGAGTTTCTATGGCCCCACGGATCTAACGGCGGGCTATGCCGATCCGCCTCGCCCCGACCCGATCAATACCAGAGCCGTTCTCGAAGCGTTAATTGGCGGTTCTCCTGCCCAATATCCCCAGGTGTATCGAGATGCCTCTCCGATCAATTACGTCAGGGCCAACCTGCCGCCCACGCTGCTGATCTATGGCGGTCGTGACCATCTGGTCAAACCCATCTTCGGCCAGCGGCTGTTTGACCGCCTCAGGGCCGTCCAGAACCGCACGGTGCTGGTTTCGCTCCCCTGGGCCGAACACGCCTTCGACGCAGTGTTTCGCGGTTTGGGCAACCAGATTGCGCTCTACTACAGCGAGCGGTTTCTGGCCCACACTCTGTATGGCCTTTGAGATCTTTGAGCCGATACGGCGTTTGGTCCCTTGTTTAAACTATTGGGGTCTGCTGAACCGGAAACCAGCCAGCGCCAGCCCTCCGCCCAGCCCTGCCAGCAGCAGTGTCGGGAACCACAGAGCGCCTGCGGCATCAATATTGGTACGAAAACCAGAGGGGTGCTGGGCATCCGGCAGGTATAAAACGGTGACGCGATCGCCGACGCTGTAATTAATCAAACCGCTCGTCGAGAATTCTACTGACTTGCTGTCGCCTGGGCTGAAGCGCACGACCGGATGGGCTCCACCAGCCCTGAGCCGCACGACTTCGCCCTCGGTGCGGGAGGTAGTCTGGATAAACCGACTGGTCAGAGCGCATTTCTAAATAAAAGCTAAAGCAGAGGGCGTCGAAAGGAAAAATGGCTCAAGATCAGAAGGTTGCTCTACTCGCTTTGCCTCATGGTATCAACCCTCCAACCTCGCCGGTTCCGTCGTGCCAGCCAACGCGCTGCCAAGCGCTATAGCACTGACCTGAGTGACCAAGAATGGGACATCATTCGCCCTCTGCTACCTCCCCCTTCTGCTGGTCGGGGACGCAAACGTCAAGTGGATGAACGCGAAATCCTCAACGCTATCTTCTACCAGATCCACAACGGCTGCATCTGGAGTGACCTGCCCAAAGACTTACCTGCGTGGCAAACGGTGTACAAATACTTCCGTCGGTGGCAAAGGAAAGGAGTCTGGCAAGCCATCCACGACCAGTTACGTCGAGAGGTGCGAGTATCGGTTGGTAAAAAGCCGCAAGCCACAGCAGGCAGCATCGACAGCCAGAGCGTCAAAACGACGGAAAAAAGGGGGCAGTCTACGGTTTCGACGGTGGCAAGAAGGTCAAAGGACGCAAGCGATTCATCCTTGTTGATACCCTAGGGTTGGTGATTTCAGTTTTGGTGGTTGAGGCCAACTGCTCAGAGCAACGTGGGGGAGCGTTTGTGGTTCATGAAGCAGACCCAAGGGCGCTAGAGTCGATGCAGTTGATTTGGGTAGACCAGGGGTATCAGGGTGAGAACTTTGCTCGTGTGGTTCAGCAGATGTGCGGGGCGAAGGTGGAGGTGGTGAAGCGAACGGAGGTGGGATTTGTCCTGTTGCCCAAGCGGTGGATTGTGGAGCGGACGTTTGGCTGGTTGAACCAGAATCGACGGTTGAGTAAGGACTATGAGCTACTGCCGGAGATGAGTGAAGCGATGATTCAGGGTGCGATGATCCGCATCATGCTGCAACGATTGGGAGAAAGGCAAGAAAAGGTTTAACTTTTATTTGGAAATGCGCTCTCAGGACAGCTGAAACTGCGCTTCCGGCTAGCAACCCTGCGCTCATGATCAGAAAAAGGCGGCGGATGGGCATTTGTGGGTTTTGGTCGATCGGCTGCGACATGTTAAATGGCATCCTGGCAAAGGGATGGCGATGCAGAGGAGGGAGATGCACCTACTATGCCCATCACAACCCTTGGGCGTTTCAGAAGGCCCCAGACCTGACCCCGAGCCGCCCTGAAATTCGCTGAGTCAAAGATTTTGCTTCAGGCAAGATTTTGCTTCAGGGTAGAGGGAATTGAGTCTACTGCCTCCAGAGGTTTTCCTGGACAATTCCAAGATGAGATGGATGATTCCCGTGCATCTGACGATTGGCTGCTGGCCCAGATTGCTCAAAAAGACCAGTCTGCTCTGGCTGCCCTGTATGACCGCTATGCCCGCATTGTTTACGGTTTAGCATTCAAGAGCCTGCGTTCAGCGGAAGAAAGCGAAGAAGTGGTTCT
>JBJTUI010000266.1:0-3630 GCA_046080625.1 Elainella sp.
ACTATCGCTCAGTATCACCTTCATCAAAGGCTTACCGATTACGTTATCTGCTTGGTTGCCACTCTCCTTATCCCAGCCCCCACCCCTACCCACAGGTTAGTCTGCCGTTTCTCTCTCTTGTAAAAAACCTACACTTGTGAGCCTCCCCCACCTCCCCACCTCCCCACCCCCATGCACCGTCTCGCAACCCTCCCCGGCGGCTGGACCCCTACCACCGAAGGCGTCATCTTCATCGACCAACAGCCCGCCCCCCTCGTCGTGATCACGGCGGCAGATACGGATATCCAGACCTTTGCCGCTGCCGCTGCCCTGCTGCCCGCCGACTTTCCGGCCCTGCGCGTCGTCAACTTACTGCAACTCCAGCAGCAGCTGACGATCGACACCTACGCCGAAACGGTGCTGAGCCAGGCTGAGGTGCTCATCGTCCGGGTAATTGGAGGCCGTTCCTACTGGAGCTATGGTCTGGAGGTGGTAGAAGAGACGGCCAAACAGACCGGGGCCAAGTTAATCATTCTGCCCGGAGACGAGCGACCTGATCCCAGTCTGATCAGCCATTCAACGGTGCCGCTGACGGAAGTAAACCAGATCTGGCAATATATTTTAGAAGCCGGAGTTGAAAACTATCTGAATCTGCTCAGGCATCTGGCTGGCACCTATTTGGGGTATGCCTGCGTCGCTGCGTCGCCCCATTCTGTCCCGCGCATCGGGGTTTACCGCTGTGTAGACTGCGACTGTGCTTTGAGTCAGGCCGCGAATCTAGAGCAGGGCTATCCTCTCCTGAACAACCTGCCGCCAGCCCAAACCAGCGTCGGCATTCTGTTCTACCGAGCCCACTACCTGGCCGGAAACACCGCCATGGTCACAGCCCTCTGCCGCGCCCTCAGATCGCACGACCTCGCACCCGTGCCGATTTTTGTCTCGTCCCTAAAGGAGCCAGACGTGCAGAAAGCGCTGGGTCAGGGCAAATTTGAGCTGCTGCTTAACCTCACGAGCTTTTCCCTGGCCAGCCTCGACCGCGAAACGCCCCAGGTAGACTTGTGGGAACGGCTCAACGTCCTAGTGCTCCAGGTGATTTGCAGCGGCGGCACCGCCGAGCAGTGGGCTACTGGAGTACAGGGACTCGCCCCCAAAGATATGGCGATGAACGTGGTGCTGCCCGAGGTGGATGGCCGGATTATCAGCCGCGCCGTTTCGTTCAAGGCCGTCCAGGCCCAGAATGCCCAGCTGCAAACCGATGTGGTGGTCTATGAACCGCTGCCCGACCGGGTAGCCTTTGTGGCCGAACTGGCGGCCCGCTGGATTAGACTGCGCCGTACCCCCGCCCCCCAGCGCAAGCTGGCCCTGATTTTGGCCAACTACCCCAACCGAGACGGACGGCTGGCCAACGGCGTCGGGCTGGATACGCCCCAGAGCTGCCTGGAGATTTTGCGGGCCTTGCAAGCCGCCGGGTATAGGGTCGAGAACATTCCTGATACGGATCGCGAGCTGATTCGCCTGCTGACTGCGGGCGTCACTAACGACCCGGAGAGTGCGATTCGCCCGACCGTTTACCAGCTTGATCTGGCCGCCTATCAGAGCTATTTCAATACTCTACCCACTGCCGTTCAGAACGGAATTCAAACCCGCTGGGGCGAAGCCGACCAGGACTTCGCGATTGCCGGAATCACCTTGGGCAATGTGTTTGTCGGGATTCAGCCCGCTCGGGGCTACGACCGCGACCCCAGCCTCAACTATCATGCTCCCGATCTGGAGCCGCCCCACAATTACCTGGCCTTCTACCACTGGGTGCGCGACCAGTTCGGGGCCGACGCCGTGGTGCATCTGGGCAAGCATGGCAACCTGGAATGGCTGCCCGGCAAGAGCGTCGCCCTCTCGGCAGCCTGCTACCCCGAGGCGGTGTTGGGACCGCTGCCCCACCTCTACCCATTTATCGTCAACGATCCGGGCGAAGGCTCCCAGGCCAAACGCCGCGCCCAGGCCGTGATTCTGGATCACCTCACCCCGCCCATGACCCGAGCCGAACTCTACGGCAAGCTGCACCAGCTGGAGGGGTTAATCGACGAATATTACGAGGCCCAGACCCTCGATCCGACCCGACTCCAGCTCGTCACCCAGCGCTTATCCCAATTAATTCAGCAGGAAAATCTGGAGCAGGATCTGGGGATGGCAGCGACCGATCTAGGGGAATTTCTCAAAACCGCAGACGGCTATCTCTGTGAGCTGAAGGAAGCCCAGATTCGGGACGGGCTGCATATTCTGGGCCAATGTCCCCAGGGGCGTCAGCTAGTGGATCTGATTGTGGCGATCGCTCGCAACCCTAGCCAGGGCCGCATCGGGCTTACCCGCGCTATTGCGCTGGCCTGGCAGCTGGAGATCGATCCACTCACGGCTGATCTGGGTCAACCGGTTGATCTCCTGAACCAGTCTCAGCTGCGTCACTGTCGAATTGCGGGTGATGTAGTTGACGTGATTGAGTCCTATGCTGCCGAGCTGGTTGAACAATTGATTCAGAATTCGTTCCCTTCAATATCTCTGGAGAGTGCAGTATCTCTAGAGAGTTCTGCCCTGAACGCCGAACTGGACTGGATTCGCCAGCGGCTCTGGCCCGCCTTGCAGCAAACCGACCGTGAGATCACTCACCTCCTGCGCGGTCTGGACGGCTGCTATGTGCCCAGCGGAGCCTCCGGTGCCCCGACTCGCGGCAGGCCCGATGTGTTGCCCACCGGACGCAACTTCTACTCGGTGGATATTCGAGCGATTCCTACCGAGGCCGCCTGGGATTTGGGCCGCCGGGCCGCAGAAGTTTTGGTAGAGCGCTATACCCAGGACCACGGTGAATATCCCCAGACGCTGGGCCTGTCGGTTTGGGGCACCGCAACCATGCGAACTGGCGGCGACGATATTGCCGAAGCGCTGGCCCTGCTGGGCGTTCGGCCTGTTTGGGATGGCGTTTCCCGCCGGGTGATCGACTTTGAAATTCTGCCGCTCTCGGTGTTGGCCCGACCCCGAGTTGATGTCACTCTGCGGATCTCCGGCTTTTTCCGCGATGCCTTCCCCAATCTGATCGATTTGTTTGACAGTGCCGTCACCGCCGTGGCCCGGCTCGACGAACCGCCCGACCAGAACCCACTGGCAGCCAGGGTGCAGCAGGAGCAGGCCAGCTGGGAAGCCCAGGGATTAGCCGCTGCCCAGGCCGAAGAACGCGCCCTCTACCGCGTGTTTGGCTCTAAGCCCAGCGCCTACGGAGCCGGGTTGCAGGGCTTGATCGAATCCCAGCAGTGGCAGACCGAGGCGGATCTGGCCCAGGCCTATATCAACTGGAGCGCCTACGCCTACAGCAGTCGGGCTGGTGGCAAATCTGCCCCAGAAGCGTTTCAGCAGCGGCTCAGCCAGATGCAAATTGTGCTGCACAACCAGGACAACCGCGAGCATGACCTGCTCGATTCAGACGACTACTACCAGTTCCAGGGCGGTTTGGCGGCGGCAGTGAAGCTGGCCTCGGGACAGCAGCCCCAGATCTACTTTGGCGATCACGCTCGGGTAGAGCAGCCCAAGGTCCGACAGCTCAAGGAAGAGATCAGCCGCGTCTACCGTTCCCGAGTCGTGAATCCTAAATGGATCAGCGGGGTG
>JBJTUI010000267.1:0-4558 GCA_046080625.1 Elainella sp.
ATGTGTTTATCTCCTACGGTTTGGTTCAAGCCACCGTGGGAGTTACTTTACCTGCGCTCCGGAACTCCGGGAACGCTCAAAGCTGGTCAAGTCGCACTGGTAGAACCAGTGGCTTACCTTCTGAGCTACTGACAAGTTAGACCTGGCCCACTTGTGCTTTACTGATAGTCCACTGCTAGTTTACTGATAGTTCATCCAGCAGTTCTGCCAATGGCCCACCGAATAGTCCCGGCTGCGAGCTGGTGATCGGCTGTGGGCAGATTATTTGAACAACCATCAAGTGGTGATCTGATCGTTTTCAGCTCTGTTTTTCATCTAAACTTACAGCGGTTTTCAGATTAATCAACCCCGGATTAATCAATCCCGGATTAACAGTGGGGTGGGAGGCGATGCTCCCAGACAGGGCGTAGCCCCTGCAACCTCCTGCTGTAGCGTCCTGCAATGAAATGGCTATAGGGTTTCAACGAATTAACCCAATCGTCTTAGCAACTCGTTAAAACAGAAAAATATCAGGTCTGTGATGTCTACCCAACCCCAATCAGCATCTCCTGATGTAGTGGTCAGTATCGTTGTTCCCCTATACAACGCTGAGCGCTATGTGACCGCTGCTTTGACCTCTATTCTTCAAGAGCAAACCGTGCTCCTGGAGCTGATTGTGGTTGATGACAGCTCCACCGACAGTTCGATCCACAAGGTCAAAGCGATTGCCGATCCCCGGCTGCGGCTGATGCAAAATTGGGGCAAGGGTATTGCCGACGCACTCAACACAGGTCTGGCAGCCGCACAGGGCAAATACATCGTGCGCTGTGATGCCGACGATCTGTTTCCGGCGAAACGGGTGGCCCAGCAGATCGCCTGGCTCGAGCAGCACCCCGAATTTGGGGCGGTCTGCGGCGGCTACTGCGCGATAGACCCCAAGGGCACAACGCTCGTGCAGTTCGACGACAGCCATTTGCCGGAAGAAATTACCCAGGAGCTTTGCGCTGGCTTTGCTCGCACCCACTTTTGCACCTATACGCTGCGTACCGACGTGCTGCGCGCCCTGGGCGGGTTTCGTTCCTACTTTACGACTAGCGAAGATATCGACCTCCAGCTGCGGCTGGGCGAAGTGGCTCGCGTCTGGTACCAGCCCGGCATCTACTACTATTACCGGCTGCACCGCGGCTCCATTACCCATACCAAAAGCACGGTAGAACGCGAGTTTTTCGACATGGTAGCCCGCAACTTCCAGCTCCAGCGCCAGTCCACCGGGGAAGACGACTTGCAGCGGGGTCTGCCGCCCTGCCCGCCCGTTTCGACCACCTGCCGCCCCCTCTCTGCCGCCCAACACATCCAGAAATTTCTGCTCTGGCGGGCCTGGTATGAACATCAGGCAGGCCAAAAATGGCAGGCGATTACCACGGGCGTCCGCTCGGCCATGACGCTGCCCAGCAATTTGGCCATCTGGAAGAGCGTATTGGCCCTGGCGATTAAGCCCTCGGAGGCCACCCGCCTGCTGATCAAACCCACATTTCGCTCCTGAAGCGAACTAGATTGAGCTAGATTTCTGTCTGCCTTCCGGCTGCCGCCTTTCCTGGCTCTACTAGGGTTTCTGGCCGAGAGTAGGTTACGCTCAATATGGCGTGGTTGATTCTCCCTCAGCGATTCCCGATCTATGGCTTTGGAACCTTCCCTTTCCCTGCTGCGAACCCCCCTCTATCGTCTCCACCTCGGCCTTAAAGCGCGTGTTGTGCCGTTTGCGGGCTGGGAAATGCCGGTCCAGTATGAAGGCATTGGCAAAGAGCACCAGGCAGTTCGCCAGCGGGCTGGACTGTTTGACATCTCCCACATGGGCAAATTCTGCTTTCGCGGCCCCAATGTTCTGGAGCAGCTCCAGCGGCTGGTACCAACCGATTTAAGCAATCTGACGCCCGGTGTCGCCCAATACACCGTCCTGCTCAACCCCAACGGCGGCATCATCGACGACCTGATCTTCTACGACCAGGGCCAAGACAGCGACGGCAACCAGCGAGTGACAGCAATCGTCAATGCCAGCACCACCGCTAAGGACAGAACCTGGCTATTGTCCCATCTGGACGACCAGATTCAGCTAGAAGACCTGTCTGACCAGAAGGCGCTGCTGGCGATCCAGGGACCCCAGGCGGTGGGGCTGCTGCAACAATTTGTCGAAGCCGATTTGGCCAGCCTGCCCCGCTTTGGCCATCTGGAGAGCCAGGTGCTAAACGAACCGGGGTTTCTGGCCCGCACGGGCTATACGGGCGAAGATGGCTTCGAGGTGATGGTAGACCCGGAGGTGGGGCTGCTGCTCTGGCAAACCCTGCTGGAGGCTGGCGTGGTGCCTTGCGGTCTGGGAGCCCGCGATACCCTGCGATTGGAGGCTGCCATGGCCCTCTACGGCCAGGACATCGACGACAGCACCACGCCCCTGGAGGCCGGACTGGGCTGGCTGGTCCATCTCGACCGCGTTCCAGAATTTGTGGGCCGCTCGGTTTTAGCAGACCAGAAGCAGAACGGCGTGGCCCGGCGGCTGGTCGGGTTACAGCTGGCTGGACGCAACATCGCCCGCCACGACTACCCGGTGCTATCAGACGGTCAGCCCGTCGGCAAAGTCACGAGCGGCACCCTCTCACCCACGCTGGGCTATCCGATTGCCCTGGCCTATGTGGACTCCGGGTTGGCCAAACTCAATCAGCAGCTAGAGGTAGAAATTCGCGGCAAAGGCTATGCTGCCACGGTGGTCAAGCGCCCTTTTTACAAAAGCCCTCTCTAGCAGCGCCCTGAAAGCACACTGGAGCCAGGCGGCGCTGTTGACTCGATCCTGCTGCAATCCATTTTGCTGAAATGGCGACATTGCTCGATCTGTTGGGCCAAGAACTCACCTCGACGGCGCTGTTGCTGCTGGTGATGGCGCTGCTGCTGGCCCTGGGGTTTGAATTTGTCAACGGCTTCCACGACACGGCCAACGCGGTAGCAACGGTGATCTATACCCGCAGTTTGCCGCCGGGCTGGGCCGTGGTCTGGTCGGGCCTGTGGAATTTGATTGGTGTCCTGGTGTCCAGCGGGCTGGTGGCCTACAGCATTGTGGCCCTGCTGCCGGTCGAGCTGGTGCTCAACGTCGATTCGGGGGCGGGCTTTGCCATGGTGTTTGCCCTGCTGCTGGCGGCGATTCTCTGGAACCTGGGCACCTGGTATCTGGGCCTGCCAGCCTCCAGTTCGCACACGCTGATTGGCTCGATTCTGGGCATTGGCCTGACCCATGCGGTCTGGTCAGCAGGTCTGACGCCCGCCCAGTGGGGCCAGGGACTCAACTGGGTCAAGGTGCAGGAGGTGTTTCTGGCGCTGCTGATCTCACCCCTGCTGGGATTTGTCGGAGCCGGACTGCTGCTGCTGCTGGCCCAGACGCTGCTGTTTCAGCCAGCACTCGACCAGGCTCCCAAAGATGAACCGCCGCCGTTCTGGATCAGGACGCTGTTGATCTTGACCTGTACCGGGGTGAGCTTTGCCCACGGCTCTAACGACGGCCAGAAGGGCATGGGTCTGATTATGCTGATCCTGGTCGGCCTGCTGCCCGGCCTGTTTGCCCTCAACCTCAGCCTCTCATCTGCCGATCTGGCTCAGCTCACGGCCAGCCTGGAGGCAGCCACGCTTCCACCCCTGACTCCCGCATTCCCGGCAGACCTGACCCAGTCCCGCAGCGAGTTGGAGTCCTTCCTCGCGGCCCCAGTTGCTGCTAATCCAGCCTCCCAGCCCGTTGCCCAGTCCGCCTCTCAACCTGTTTCTCAACCTGTTTCTCGACCGGTCCAGCCGCCGCTAATCGCCCTCAGCCAGCTCCAGCAGGATGTCCTCACCCGGCTCAGCCCCCCCGCCAGTTTGGCCCAACTCAGCCGTGCCGAAAAGCTGGCTCTGCGCGACGAGCTGTACTTGATTTCGGCCAGTTTGAATCGATTAGAGCAACAGGGCCAGTTACCCTCGGGGCTGGATCACCAAACCGTCGCGGCCTACCAGCAGAGCCTAAAAACCCTGACCCAGTTCATTCCGGTCTGGGTGAAGCTGGCCGTGGCGTTGGCCCTGGGTCTGGGCACCACCGTGGGCTGGCGGCGCATCGTCACCACTGTGGGCGAAAAAATTGGGCAGGACCACCTCACCTATGGCCAGGGAGCGACTGCCGAACTGATGGCCATGGGCACGATTCTGGCTGCCGACGTTTGGGGATTACCCGTCAGCACCACTCATGTTCTGTCTTCGGGCGTGGCAGGCAGCATGGCCGCTAGCCGCTCGGGCCTCCAGGGCAGCACGGTGCGCAATATTCTCCTGGCCTGGGTGCTGACGCTGCCGGTCTGTATGGGGCTGAGTGGGGGGATTTTTGCGGTCTGTCTGGCGGTGCTGGGTTTGAGGGGATGAGGGAGATGGGGAGGTGGGGGAGATGGGGGAAAGCTGAAGAACTGTTACAGTTCCTGAACAAACATGAGTTTAGATCCAGGCTCGGTGATAGGATTCCTGAAAAACGTTCAGAGACTATTTCATGGCAGAAACTCTTACTGGACAAACTCCCATTTTC
>JBJTUI010000268.1:0-4609 GCA_046080625.1 Elainella sp.
GCGATGGTACGACGGTACATTGAGCAACAGGAGATAGAGGATCAACGAATTGACCAACTGCGATTGTCTGATGAATGGTAAGCCGCTTTGAGCGGCTCCCATATGCTCAAGCCTCCGGCTTTGCCGGAGGTTGATGACTGCAAAGTGTATCTGCTCGAATCAGATTTAAATCCAGATCAGTAGGCTTCCGCTGTTCTTCCTCTCAATGCCAGGCTGAAGAAATGCTCTAAAGCTGAGAGTGCTGGGGAATCTTTACCTGCTCCCTTGCTAACGGGCCTGAAGACGATGGAGTCGGTGTCTTTTGTTGGAGCGCTTTGAACACTCGCCAAAGAATCTTGGGATGAAACAGGCTACTCGGGGAAGACATCAAATTCATCACCTCTAGAAACGCCCTGTAGACGATTGGGTCTGTATGGGTAGCCTGCTGAACTAGCGTGCCATAGGCGTTCACCAGGTTTGTGCCCAGTGGTTTTTTGCCTTTTGTGCCGCTGAAGCGGAAATCCTCGCTCACCGTCAGCTGCCAGGGTCGGTCGATAATTTTGGCTGCCTGTTGAAAGAATCTGGAGGCGAGTGGTCGCGCAGTTGGCTGATCCAGCAGCTGATCCAGTAAAGCGGCCTGCAAGGCAGCAGAAGTCATGCCCTGACCATAGACCGGATCGAAGCTACAGAGGGCGTCTCCCATTACCAGATATCCGGTTGGGAACCGCTTCAGCCGCTCGTAGTGACGGCGCAGGCTGGCCGGAAATTTGTAGCCCGTAATTTCAGACAGCGGCTCGGCGTTGCAGATCACGTCATAGATATCGGGGGCAGGCAGGCTGCGGGCAAAGGCTAGAAAGCCCGCCTCGTCCAGGGGCGGTTGGCTGGCGGTCCAGCCCGCTAAAGTGACGATCCAGCGGTCGCCCTCGATCGGAAACACAATGCCACCCCGTTCAAACTCGGGTGGATCACCGGACACCAGGTAGGCTTGGGTATCGCCCAACTCGACGGGCGGACGGCGGTAGAGGCGCGTAGCGTAGCCCACTCCCACCGTGACGACGGTTTCGGCAGGTTTTCGGTAGCCAAGGGCTGCCAGCCACTGGGGGGTCGCGGAATTGCGCCCGGATGCGTCTACGATCAGGTCGGCAGTGACCTCACTGGTTACGTCACCAGTCAAGTCACCAGTTAAAGCCCGGTCCTCACCGCCCGCACGACGCAGCTTAACCCCGACAACGCGGGCGCAATCGGGAGTGGTCAGCAGTTCTTCCACCCGGCTCTGATCTAAAACCGTGAGATTGGGCAGGGCCAAGACGCGCCGCCGAATCTGCCATTCTAGAAACGGGCGGCTGCAAAGCACCCCAATTAGCTGACTGTCGTATTGCAATCGGTAGCCGCCAGCTGCATACCAGCGACTCGCCTGGGCCATGTCGGTGACAACGGCTCCTCCGGCCCGCAGTGCATCGATCAAGTCCGGGAAATAGCGCTCTAGCGTTGTCTTGCCGCTGGCCAGCAAGCCGTGCAGGTGTCGGGTCTGGGGCTGGCCTCTGCGAGATTCGGGCCGATCGCTGAATCGGTCGCGCTCTACTAAAGTGACTCGGGCAAAGTGGTTGCTGAGGACGCGAGACCAGCAGTCCGGTCATGCTGCCGCCGATCACAAGAGCATGCTGGCGGGAAGTGGGCAGGGCTGGCGGTTGCAGGGAGGGGGCTGACATCATGATGGTTCTGGGGCTTGATTGGCCAGGTTTGATTTACCAGACGTGATTTACCAGACTATACGCTCAATTTTGGCAGCTGGATTCCTGCCAGTAAATCACCCGTTAAGACGCTTCTGCTTGGCAGGAATAGCTTGGGGAGATAGTTTGCGGCAAGGGTTCGTGGCAAGAGTTCGTGGCAAGAGTTCGTAGCAAGAGTTTGTGGCAAGGGATTGAACGGGCGGCCCACAATCGGTTCAGTCGGTTCAGCATCTTCCCTCTCGCCCCAGCTCACCCTGCTCCTGCGGCCCCGTTACAATAGTCGTTGACTGTCCGTTACCGTCCGTTACCGTCCGTAGGGTACCGTCCTGATAAAAGTTACTGTCCTGTACTAAGAGGCTAGGCGCGTGGTTACATCGATTTCACTGCAAGATCGGCTGCTCGACTCGATTTCTCCCTACCGCAGCCAGGTCGATTATCTGGAAATTCGCCTAGAGCAGAGCGAGTCTACCGCCATCGCCTATCGGGGCAAGCAGCTTGATGCGGTGGATCGGAGCTTTGCCCTCTCGGGTGGAATTCGGGCCTGCCACAAGGGCGGCTGGAGCTTTGTCACCTTTGAAGGGCTGGCCGACCTGAACCAGCGGATTGAGGAGGCGATCTCCCAGGCCAAGCTGGTAGGGAGTGGCGTCACCCAACTGGCCGAGGTGGCCCCGGTGCAGGACTATGTGGCGGTGGAATTTGCCAAAGATCCACGCGGGATTTCGCTTGATGCGAAGCGCCGCCTGATCGAGTCCTACAACCAGCTGTTGCTCGACTTCGACTCCCGGATTCAGACGACCACGGCGGGCTACAGCGAACGGTTTGGCACCACCTATCTCGTCAATTCGACCGGCAGCTGCATTGCCCAAGAGCGGTTGGATCTGTCGGGCCGGTTTGGTGTGGTGGCGCGAGGTGAGGCTGGCGTCGTGCGGCAGGGCTTCGAGTCGATCCATTCGCGCTATGACTACAGCGTTCTGGAAGGGATTGAAGCGCAGGTCACCAGCGCTGCGGAGCGGGCCGTGCGCCAGCTGGAGGCCAAGCCGGTCAAGGGCGGCCAATACACGGTGATCCTCGACCCCTACCTGGCGGGTGTGTTCATCCACGAGGCGTTTGGCCATTTATCTGAGGCCGATTTTGTCTATGAAAACCCGAGGATGCAGGAGCTACTGGTGTTGGGCAAGCCGCTGGCGATTCCTCAGCTCAATGTGGTGGACGATGCCACGCTGCCCCATCTGCCCGGCAGCCTGAAGTATGACGACGAAGGCGTTCCGGCCCAGCGCAAATACCTGATCAAAGACGGCGTCTTAACCCAGCGCCTACACAGCCGTGAAACCGCTGGCAAGATGCAGGAGCAGCCCACGGGCAACGCTCGCGCCCTCAGCGCCGCCTACCCGCCGATTGTCCGCATGACCAATACCGGCATTGAACCCGGCGACCAGAGTTTTGCCGAGATGCTGAGCGGCATCGAAACCGGGGTGTATGCGGTGCGGATGCTGGGCGGCCAAACCAACGGCGAGCTGTTTACCTTCGCGGCGGCTGAAGGCTACATGATTCGCGATGGCGAACTGGCTGAGCCGGTCAGCGATGTCACCCTCAGCGGCAACGTGTTTCAAACGATGAAGGACGTTGAAGCAATCGGCAACGATTCGGTCTACCGCAACGGCGGCTGTGGCAAGGGCGGCCAGTCTCCTCTGCCCGTCAGTGTCGGCGGCCCCCACGTCCGGATCAAGAATGTCGTTGTTGGTGGGCGTTAAGCCTTGATCTAAGGCCAGGACTAGAGAACTGGTGCCTAAAAATTCAAATGCCTGGACCATTTCGGCCCAGGCAGATTTGTTATAAGCCAGCTCTGTTATGCAGTTTGGCTGGCGGTATTGATCTATATGAGTATCTTAGGACGGAGATTTCAGAAACTCTCAAAAATTCAACATTTTTTTATTTTTCCCAGACTTCTTTTACATTGACGGTTTTATGTTACGAAAAAATCATAAGACTTTATAATTTATTATTGTTTTAGAGGGTCATATTCTGTCTTCTTTGTGAAGGCGCGAACAGAGTCGCGGGTAAATCATGGGCAAAGAAGCAGGGCAGCGCAACCTAGACTTCTAGGAACGGACAGAGCTTGGCATACTGGAGAAGGCTTTGTCTCTCCAATTCCTGTCTCGCCTGTTCGTTTGTCCTGCTGAACTCCTGTGACAGAACCTCTCGATCCGGCCAACCCCAGTCCATCCAATTCTCGCCCCTCCCGGCCTGTGGGCGAATCGCTTCAGGGCGTAGTAGAACGATTGACCTATCATTCCCAGGAGTCGGGCTATACGGTGGCGCGGCTGAAGGCACCCCGGACCAGCGAACTGGTGACAATTGTCGGCAATTTTGCCAGCATCCAGCCCGGCCAAACCCTGCATCTGGAGGGCGACTGGCGCGACCACCCCAAATATGGCCAGCAGTTCCAGGTGGTGCGCTACCGGGAAACCAAGCCCGCCACCCTCACCGGCATCGAGAAATACCTGGGCAGCGGTTTAATTAAGGGCGTCGGGCCGGTCACCGCCAAACGGATCGTGGCCCATTTTGGTACCGAAACCCTGGAAGTGATCGAACACCAGATCGAACGCCTGTCCGAGGTGCCGGGGATTGCCCAGAAGCGGGTGAAATTGATCCAGGCGGCCTGGGCCGAACAGAAGGCAATCAAGGAAGTCATGCTGTTTTTGCAGAGCCACGGCGTGTCCACCACCTATGCCGTCAAGATCTACAAGCAGTATGGCGAACAGTCGATTGAAACCGTCACCCGCAACCCCTACCAGCTGGCAGCAGAGGTCTACGGCATCGGCTTTGTCACGGCAGACTCCATTGCCCGGAATCTAGGCATCGATCCGGGCTCGGAATACCGCTACCGCAGCGGCCTGCTG
>JBJTUI010000269.1:0-8965 GCA_046080625.1 Elainella sp.
CGTGCGACTCTAATGCACCGAAATCGTAGGGTAAGGGCTTCTGCGTAAATGCCATTCTGTCCTCTCAAGTTTCAATCGCGAATAGGTTAATTTGCAATAGCCGATTGTCAGCTCATTGCCCTCTAGGAGCCGATCCGAAAACTTTAACAAGTTTTGCCTCTGAAAACCGTCCGGGGCAGCTGCCCAAGGGAAGCTTCAGGTGAGGCTGTAGGTGCGGAAAGTCGAGGGTAGGGTTAAAACCAGACTATCGATAGAATTTTATATCAAAAATCGGTCCACTGGCGGTTTGCTGGCTGACGTTACCAACAGAATGCTGGAGAAGCGGCAGCCCGATAGAAGTCAGGGCAGAAGTCACGACACAGCCTGCGACGCTCGTTCCCAAATCCAGCTATCATAGCGGTTGTGATGGCGGCTGTTGTAGTCGCTACATCCTTGACAGAACTGTGGAAGCCACCCGTAAGGGAACTTGGCTCGCGGGCAAATTGGGTAGATCAAGGCCGGTCGATTAGGGCCGATACAGGCAACAAAACCATGGGCAGACAGCGTTCTCTTTTAGCATTTATTTTAATTTTGGCGATTGCAGCGGCGGTGATCATCGTACAGGTGCCGCTGCGGCTTGGCCTCGACCTGCGGGGCGGTTCTCAGCTAACGCTGCAAGTCAAGCCCACCGAGACCGTCCCCCAGATCACGCCCGACAAAATGGAGGCGGTGCAGCAGGTCGTCGAAGACCGGATCAACCCCAACGGCGTCCAAGAAGTTGTGGTGCAGATTGTTGGCGACGACCAGCTGCTGGTACAGCTACCCGGCGTCAGTGACCCCACCGAGGCCGAGCGGATTCTGCAAGACGTAGCCAAGCTCGACTTCCGGGGGCAGCGCCAGGGCACCGAAGCCCAGCTGCCGATTGAGTTTCAGGTTCGTCAGCAGAAAGAGCTGGAGCTAGCCGCCCTCCAGCAGGGGGGAGACGCTGCCGCCATCGCCGCCAAGCGCACCGAGATTCAGGCCAGCGAAGCCGCGATTGCCGCCTTGTTTGACAAAACCGAGCTGACCGGCGACAAGCTCAAAAACGCCTACGCTCAGCCAATGCAGGGCACGAGCTGGGAAGTCGGGCTGGTGTTCAACGACCAGGGAGCACAGGAATTTGCCAGCTTGACTAAAAACGTGGCGGGCACCGGACGCAGCCTTGGAATTTTTCTGGACGACCGCCTGCTCAGCGCCCCGCGAGTAGATGCTAAATATGCCGAAACTGGAATTACGGGCGGCAATGCCAGCATTAGCGGCGGGTTTGATGCCAAGAGCGCGGCTCGACTAGCCCAACAGCTCAAGGGCGGAGCGCTGCCCGTACCAGTAGAAGTTGTAGAAAACCGCACCGTCGGCGCAACTCTGGGGCAGGACAGCATCCAGCGCAGTATTTACGCCGGTCTGCTAGGGCTGGCTCTGGTGCTGGTGTTTATGGTGGTCTACTACCGCCTGCCGGGGCTAATTGCCGATATTTCCCTGATTCTCTACGCCCTGTTTAACCTGGCGATCTTTAACATCGTGCCAGTGACGCTGACCCTGCCAGGAATTGCTGGATTTATCCTCAGTATCGGCATGGCCGTAGATGCCAACGTGCTGATCTTCGAGCGCACCCGCGAAGAGCTACAGGCGGGCAAAACTCTCTACCGCTCCGTTGAGGCAGGCTTTTACCGGGCCTTCTCCAGCATTTTAGACAGCAACATCACGACGCTGATCGCCTGCGGAGCCCTCTGGTTTTTAGGATCGGGGTTGGTGAAGGGCTTTGCGCTCACTCTGGCCATCGGGATTGTGGTCAGTATGTTCACGGCCCTCACCTGTAGCCGCACCCTGCTGCTCGTCAGTCTGGGCTTTCCGGGCCTGCGTAAACCCCATTTGTTTGCCCCCGGTACCCCAGCTCCTGCCAAACTTCAGACAGAAAAAACATCATGAAACTGCAAGTCATTCGCCAACGTACCCTCTGGTGGGCGATCTCGGCAGCCATTATCCTCAGCGGCCTTCTGGCCATGGGGCTGCTGTGGAACCAGACCGGCTATCCCCTGCGGCCCAGCCTCGACTTTGTTGGCGGCACTCGCCTACAGCTTGAACTGGACTGCACCAAACCCAACAACTGCGACCAGCCGATCGATCCGGCCACGGTGCGCACGGCTTTAAATGAGCAGGGGCTGGGTAACAGCAGCATTCAGGTGGTGGGCAACGACCAGCAAGCCCTGTCGATTCGCACCTCTACTCTGAACGTGGGACAGCGCAGCCAGCTCCTGGCAGCACTGAACGAAAAGGTAGGTGCCTTCAGCGCCGAAACCACCCAGATTGATACGGTGGGTCCTACGGTGGGTCGCCAGCTGTTTACGTCGGGCATTCTGGCCCTGCTGGTGTCGTTTGTCGGCATCATGATCTACCTCACCCTGCGGTTCCAGCTCGACTATGCCGTGTTTGCCATCATTGCCCTGCTGCATGACGTACTGATTACCGTCGGCATTTTTGCCATCCTGGGACTGCTGTTGGGGGTTGAGGTAGACAGCCTGTTTATCGTGTCGCTGCTGACGATTGTCGGCTTCTCGGTGAATGACACGGTGGTGATCTATGACCGGATTCGCGAAACCATCCAAATCAATGGTGACCGCTCGATCAACGACATCGTGGACGATGCGGTCAACCAAACCCTGGGCCGCTCGATCAACACGACCCTTACAACCCTGCTGCCCCTGGTCGCGATCTTTCTGCTGGGCGGTGAAACCCTGAAGTTCTTTGCCCTCGCCCTGATTATCGGCTTTGTAGCAGGTGCCTATTCCAGTATTTTTATCGCTAGTACGCTCTTGGCCTGGTGGCGAGTGCGCTCTGGTCATGAAATTCCCGGTATGCCCGAAGCGACCCCAGCCCCCGAGGAGGGAGAATATGGCTAGAAAGGTGCCCATTACCGAACAGCGTGTGGTGCTGAGCGATGTCAGCTGGCAGCAGTTTGAGAAGCTGGTCGCCGAGCTGGGGCCAGACCGGCAGACTCGCCTCACCTACCTGCGGGGCAAGCTGGAAATGATGACCCCCGTGGAGGCCCACGAGCGCTGTCGAAAACTGCTGGACTCGCTGATTCTGATGCTGACCGACGAGCTGGCCATTCCCCTGACTGTCCTCCAGCCGATTGCCCTGATTCAGCCCGAGTTGGGCTGCGCCACGGAACCAGATGCCTGCTACTACCTGGAGGAGCAGCCTGCCGTCCGGGAGCTCGATCTGTCCCAGGAGCTGCCGCCCGATCTGGTAGTAGAGGTCGCCCTCACCCGTAGCAATATTGATAAGCTGCCGATCTATGCGGTGCTGGGCATCCCAGAGGTTTGGCGCTATGTCACGACCGCCGATGAAGACCTGATGCTGAAGGGCCAGCTCTCGATCTATCACCTGGAAGACGAAGATTACCTGGAACAACCCCGCAGCGAAGCCTTTCCGTTTTTATCGACGGCCCGGGTGCAGGAGTTCATGGAGCAGAGCGATTCCATGAGCCTCTCGGCCTCGCTGCGGCTGCTGCGGGCCTGGATTCAGGAGCGCCAGCGGTAGCCTAGCGCGAGGTCAGCTCTGAAACGGAGCGCTGGTCGCGCTGAATCGCCTGTTCTAGGGCCTTCTCAAACAATTGGGCAGCATCATCCCAGCTGTAGCTTAAGGCCTGGTTATAAGCAGCGTCCGACATCCGCTGCCAATCAGGTTCAGAGAGCTGTAGCACTTGAATAATCCGTTTGGCCAAAGCTTCGGAGTCTTCTACTTGAACCAGATAGCCATTCACACCATCTCGGATAATATCACTGGCTCCGCCGGTAGCGGTTGAAACTACCGGACACCGACAGGCCATAGCCTCTAGCAAGGGCAGACAAAACCCTTCGCTGCGGCTGCCGCAGACCCAAACGTCGCAGCTGGCATAGAGGGTTCTAATGATATCCTGGGCGGGACGGAAGCTGTAGCGACCGTAGGAGGGCAACTGCTCCGCAAACAGCTCATTGCCAAAAGTGACAAGCTGTAGATCCGGAAACTGCTGCCGCACAATTTCGAGCGCCTTGAAGCTAACATCACAGCCTTTCCAGAAAATGCTGGAATAGAGCAGACCCACGGTGGGCTTGGTCTGTCTGCCCCGACGCGGCGCATTGAACTGATCCGTATCTACGCTATTGAGGACCAGCGAAACCTGGTTGTCCCCGTAGCGTTCGCCCATCAGCTCCAGCAGCCACTTGGAGATCGTGATCTTGTGCATGGGCATGTAGTAGGTGGCCATGACGCGATCGCTGGAATCGGGATCGATCAAAGTTTCGTGGTGCTGAATGAAATAGACTTTTGTGCCCTTGCTGGCCGGAAACCGATTGACCCATTCGGCAGTCTCCCACCAGGTGGCAACCACCACATCGGCATCGGGAACATCCTTTGCTGCAATGGCTCGCCTTTCAGTTAAAACATGGTGGTTTACAGCCCGTCCATCAAAATGTGACGGTTGCCCCACGTTTTTAATCCAGCCCTTACCGCTGAGGACTGACTTGAGCTGTCGCTTCCAGGGCACTGGGTCGGGGGGAAGGCTGACTGCAAACACATCATGGCCCATCTGCTGAAGCTTCTCAGCATAAATGGCAGCAACACGGACGCCACCGCTTAGACCAGCAAACGGAAGAACAAACGTAATCTTCATGCTTCTATTCAGAACAAAGTGCTTGCTTAGTGGTCATTTGATCGGCTTTGGCGGCTCTAACTGGCCTGTCAAGCCTGAAACCCAACAAGTCGATTAACCGAGACTCGGGTAATTTTTGAGTTGACTCCGCTATCTCCTACAAGTTTTAGGTCAGTTCTATAGTAATTTCTTGATAGATTTCTAACTAGCCGCCCTTTCTAAATTATCCTATGTGCCAGAATACTGAACAGGCAGAGCGTTCCGCTTGCTGAAGGTCAAAGTTTTGTGCAATCTTCACACTCTTTGCGTAACTTTACTGGGCTGATGAACTGGGTTTTACACCAGCCAGGAATGGGTTTATTTTGAGCTGTTGAACCTATCGCTCTAGAACGAGCAAGGCTGTTGCAGGACTAGCGGTAATAGCCTCCTTAGCCTTTCACTATCGTAAATCCATAGCGTTTTACAGAAAGCAATAGAAAGCATATTTTTTAACCCTGTTCGACCCAGTTCTTTCAGCTAGCGCACCGCTATGCGCCAGCAAGCCCAGGCTCTGAAACAGACATCAGTATAAAACGAGGGCCAATCAAGACAAATTTATACTTCTCTAAAGCCCCGGTAAAGCTCTGTTGAAATTGCACGAAATCTCCTGATCTCTCTACCCATGCCTGATTAATGAAGTGGTAGATGCACCCTGATTCATACCCTCTGGCCAAGGCTGGAGGGTTTTTTTTGACTAGGCTTTGTGTCGAAGATCTGACCTAGTTGCTGCCATCAAATGGCTTAAGTCTCTAAGTGCCAACAAGTGTCAACAGGTAAAAATTCTTTCTTCTCAACTCATCGGATGGTAGAAAGATGAGCGCCATCGCCAAACGCTTTCAGTAGGTAGGCTCAATTAAATTACAGACCAATATTCCGGGTTATGCCCTGCGGGCAGGCTACGCCTTTCTTGGATGCCGCAGGCCATACGACGGCAGTGAGCTACGGCTGAGCTCGCGGCTCGAGTGAGCCTCGCTGAACTCCGAACGCCTTCGCTCAACCCTCTTCTAGCAAGGATTTGAGCATTGAGCGTAGTCGTATAACCTGCGGCATTCAAGAAAAGCGTAGCCTGCCGGAGGCATAATGCGTCTTTAAAGTAATCCAGCCCACCTACTTATCACAGGAATACTGCTCACTTGACATGCCATTCACTGTCATACGGTGAATCAGCTGCCAAAAGTCCTTCTCCTACAAGGAAAAGGACCGGGGACAGTATCTATTTTGCAGAATGCCTGTGGATCGGATGATTCGCCAACCCGCTATGACCATCGGTATCAAGCGGTTGATTTAGAGCGTGACTAGTCTAGAGCATAATCTGCTCGGCGACTTTAGGCGCAGCGAAACCCGACCCCAGCAGGTGGTTGGCTGGTAGCGCATATTGCTTTGCCCGTTCAGCTTTGGCCTGTACCAGCTCAATTTCCAGCTGAAGCTGGGCTGGCATTGGTAGATTGAGCGTCGTGAAGATATCCCGAATCCGATAGCGCCAGTCGTGCCGTAGCAAACATTCCTGGTAGTTGCGCTGGGAGATCTGGAGCAGCAGTTCCCCCTGGTTAAGCAGTTCCTCGAAGAAGGGAATCCAGTCAGAGGCGCTATCGGGCAGTTCTAGCGTACTGTTCTCCCAATCCAGCAGTTGATCAACTCCCTTACCAAAAGGTCGTTTGCCGACAATTGCACAACCGCAGGCCCAGCCCTCCAGCCACCGCAGCAGCAGAGGAGAATAGCCCCGGAAGCGAGGAAGGGTGCTGGGTTCAAAACAGATATTAATCTTCGACTTGCTCAGCAGTTTAGTCATTAGCATGATGTGTTCTTGATGACTCGCCACATTCGTACCTGTAAAAGTGGTATGAAAATACATGCGCTGGCTGTCACCCTGGTTGTAGTAACGCTGTAATGCCTGATGCAGATCAGGCTGGGTTCTGCCGTAGTTGATAATGTCAATTCCGCGTTCCAGCCGATTACCCAAATGTTGAGCGCCCTGGCGTAGAACGTCAGTCGCTAGGGGTAGGAAGGAGGCATTCAGGGGGAGTGAAGCCGCAACTTCATCTACAACTTCTGCGGTAATCAGAAAGAGGTGGTCGAGGTGAGGAATCACGGCCCGATCGATTTCAGCAGGGTAGATGCCATCTAGCAGGTAGCCAATTTTGAGATCAAACTGATTGAGCAGGGGACCCAGGGCCAGCATGGAGAGCAAAAAGCGCGCGCCCAGTCCAATCACGATCAGGACGTTGGGACCTTCCCCTAAAACAGGAGGTTCCGAAATTGTGAACCAGGATTTGAGCAGTCGATGCTGATAGCGCTGAAGCGAATTTTTTTCCTTGTTCTCAATCGGGTAAATCGGCATAGCGCCGCAGGATTCAACCAAAATTTTTTCGAGGCTGTAGCTGACAGACCAACCAACGTGAGTATTCGATGGATGGAGTTCCGACAAAAGGTAAATATTCATGCCTGTCGCCATAAGACTGAAGAGGTAACCAAAGCCAGGTGCAGCTAAGTGAACGATTCTGCTTCCCTCTGTTGTAACAGGCTGTTCTGACGCTTCAGTAGGCGTACAGGCAAGCTTTACAGAAACAAGAAATTCTTTAATTCATTTATGATGATTTTCAGGAGTTTCACAGTTTTGAAGCTTCGTGACCACAAATTGTCCGGAAGCAGCAAAGCCCCAGATTGAAGCAATAGCCCGACCTGAGCGGGTGCTATTCCAACTAGAAACTTGGCTCTACAGAGGAGAGTAATTAGACGCAAAAAGCCCCTACCGAAGTAGGAGCTTTTTAAATAAACTTGCCTAATAGAGCAAGATCTAGAAACCCCGATTAATCGAGGTCAGGCATGGCCAACACGGGCTCAGATTCGCGGTCGATGCCCTTCTCGAAGCCAGCAGCAGCAGCCCGAGCGCGACCGGCGTGCCAGAGGTGACCAACCAGGAAGAAGAAGCCCAGCACAAAGTGGGAAGTAGCCAACCAGGCCCGGGGAGACACAAAGTTCACCGAGTTGATTTCCGTGGCCACACCACCCACCGAGTTCAGAGAACCGAGCGGAGCGTGGGTCATGTATTCAGCAGCCCGACGAGCCTGCCAGGGCTGAATGTCGTTCTTGATCTTTTCCAGATCCAGCCCGTTGGGTCCGCGCAGCGGCTCCAGCCAGGGGCCTTGGAAATCCCAGAAGCGCATGGTTTCACCACCGAAAATGATCTCCCCCGTGGGCGAGCGCATCAGGTATTTACCCAGACCGGTCGGGCCTTGAGCCGAACCGACGTTAGCACCGAGGCGCTGGTCGCGAATCAGGAAGGTCAGAGCCTGAGCCTGAGACGCTTCGGGGCCAGTGGGGCCATAGAATTCGCTGGGGTAGGCGGTGTTGTTGTACCAGACCATACAGGAGGCCACCAGACCCATCAGGGACAGGGCACCCAGGCTGTAGGACAGGTAAGCTTCACCAGACCAGATGAAGGCGCGGCGCACCCAGCCAAACGGCTTGGTGAGAATGTGCCAGACGCCGCCCGCGATGCAGATAAAGCCAACCCAAATGTGACCGCCAATGATGTCTTCCATGTTGTTGACGCTGACGATCCAGCCTTCGCCACCAAACGGAGACTTGAGCAGATAGCCAAAGATCACCAACGGGTTGAGGGTCGGGTTGGTGATGACGCGCACGTCACCGCCGCCCGGTGCCCAGGTGTCATAGACGCCGCCAAAGAACATGGCCTTGAAGACGAGCAGGAAAGCGCCCAGACCCAGCAGGATCAGGTGGTACCCGATGATATTGGTCATCTGGTTTTTGTCTTTCCAGTCGTAGCCGAAGAAGGAGGAGTATTCTTCCAAGACCTCCGGGCCACGAATTGCGTGGTAGATACCGCCCAGACCCAACACCGCAGAGGAGATCAGGTGTAGGACGCCAACCACAAAGTAAGGGAAGGTGTTGATCACTTCACCGCCCGGACCGACCCCCCAACCCAGGGTGGCGATGTGGGGCAGCAGGATGAGACCCTGCTCATACATGGGCTTTTCGGGAATGAAGTGAGCCACTTCAAACAGCGTCATTGCGCCAGCCCAGAAGACAATCAGACCGGCATGGGCAACATGGGCCCCCAGCAATTTACCAGATAGGTTGATCAGGCGAGCGTTGCCAGACCACCAGGCGAAGCCAGTGGAATCCTGGTCACGACCGCTCTGCATGAAATTATTAGAGAGCGTTACCACGTGGCAGTACCTCTTCGGGGAATACAAGGTGTTCATGGGGCTGGTCCTGCGGCGCTAACCACGCCCGGATGCCCTCGTTCAACAAAAT